>NZ_JBSFQJ010000007.1:0-280625 GCF_053588655.1 Gordonia sp. NPDC003424 | reverse complement strand
CAGGCTGGGGCTGTCTGTGCCAACCGGACCAACCTCGCCTGACCGACACCCTCACAACGCCGAAATCAAATCCCAACAGCCCGATATGCCCCTCGGAGGGCTCGTACGGGGCGGATCTTGGGAGGCCGGCGCCATCTCAGGAGCGGATGAACTCCAGCAGGTCGGCGTTGATGGTGTCGGCCTCCGTCGTCGGCATGCCATGCGGAAATCCCGGGTAGGACTTGAGGATTCCGTTGGGCAGCAACTCCGCCGACAGCGGACCGGAGTCCTCGTATGGCACGACCTGGTCGTCCTCGCCGTGCATCACCAGCGCCGGCACCGTCACCCCCCGCAGATCCTCGGTGAAATCGGTCTGGGAGAACGCGACCACGCCGTCGTAGTGGGCCTTGGCTCCGCCCATCATGCCCTGGCGCCACCAGTTCGCGATCACCCCGTCCGACGGTTCGGCGCCGGGCCGGTTGTAGCCGTAGAACGGTCCCTTGGCGAACGTCCAGAAGTAGTCTGCGCGTCGGGTCGCGACCTGGGCCTGGATGTCGTCGAACACCTCCTTCGGCAGCCCGCCGGGGTTGGCGTCGGTCTTGACCATGATGGGTGGTACGGCGCTGATGAGGACCGCCTTGGCCGCCCGGTCCTGCCCGTGCCGGGCGAGATAGTGGACAACCTCGCCACCACCGGTCGAATGTCCCACGTGTACAGCGTCGTTCAGATCCAAGTGGGTGACCACCGCGGCGAGATCGTCGGCGTAGTGGTCCATGTCGTGACCGGAGTCGACCTGCGTGGACCGACCGTGGCCGCGCCGGTCGTGGGCGACGACGCGATAGCCGTTGCGCAGGAAGAACATCATCTGCGTATCCCAGTCGTCCGACGACAGCGGCCAGCCATGGCTGAACACGATGGGCTGGCCGCTGCCCCAGTCCTTGTAGAAGATGTCGACTCCGTCGGGTGTGGTGACGTACGGCACGGTTTCTCCTTTGAAATGTGTTGTCGGTCGATAGGGTGCTGGCTGGGTCAGGCGGCGGCCTGCAGGATCACCTTGGACACCGCGTCCGGGTGTGCGACGAGGGACGCGTGGGACGACTGGATTTCCGTCGTGTGCGCGCGCATGCGCTTGGCCATGTAGCGTTCGGCGTCCGGGGGAATCACCCGATCGTTGGCGGAGACGACATACCAGCTGGGGGTGCTCGCCCACGACGGCGGGCCGTTGGGCTCGAGGTTCGTCCACACCGCGATCGAACGCTGGTGGGCGATCATGTTGGCGGCCGTCGCATCGGAAACATCCTGCGCGAAAACCCGTTTGAAGGACGACGGCTCGATGTAGCCGTCGAGGGTGTAGCCGCCGACGCCACGCGGATCGGCCACGACCTTGACCTGCAAGACGGGCGGCACCAGCTGACTTCCCGGGAACTGCAGCGGGTTGATGGCCAACGAGATCGGCTCGCCCTGAGCGGGTCCGAATGCCGCGACGTAGACGAGCCGGGTGACCTTGCGGTCGTGGACATTGCTGATCACCGCGCCGCCATAGGAGTGGCCGACCAACACGATCGGTCCCGGCAGTGCGTGGATGGTCTGCTCGACCACCGATGCGTCGTACAACGGACTACGCAGCGGATTGTCCACGGCCACCACGTGATACCCGTTGTTGCGGAGGATCGCGGCAACACCGTCCCAGCTTGTCTTGTCGGCGAATGCGCCGTGTACCAGTACGATGGTCGGACGTGGTGCGGCCTGCGCGGACGGTGTCGCCGACGCGACGGCGAATCCGATCGCGCACATCAAGACCGTGGCCACCAACAGAATTCGATTGATCAGCCGGTGCATGGGAACTCTCCTTGTATCGATATGGCTGGTGTCAACTCGTCGGGGAGATCTGTTGGCCGGTGAGGAAGGCCAGGGCGTCGGTCGCCAGTTCGTGCCACCCGGAATCGGCCGGCGCGCTGTGCCCCCGATCGGGATAGATCTTCAACTCGGTGGGTGCGGGATTGCGTTTCTGCGCCTTGTAGGCGGCCTCGACCGTCGACTGGGGCACGGTGCGATCCTGCCCGCCGGCCATCAGGAGCAGCGGCCCCACTCGTGCGTCGAGGTCCACCGATGCCGGGCTGTGGCGATGGAAGTTGGCGAATGCGGCCTCGAAGAGGGGTCGGCCCGGCGCGGGGATGGCGTAGGTGGCATACAGTTCGTCGGATTCGGCACGGTCGATCGCGCTGGCGAAGGCGGTGTGGAAGGTCTCCGGTGTGTGCGACCACGTCTTGTGCCGCAGACCGGGGTGTCCCAGAATCGGCCATGCCGACTTCAGCTGGACCGGTGGGGGAGGTTTGAGCACGCCTTTGAACTGGGCGGGTGCGATGGCGACGCAGGCGCGCGCGAACCCGCCGGCATGCAGCCTCTGGGCGATCAGCCCGCCGAACGAATGGCCGATGACCACCGGGGTCGCGGGCAGATCGGCGATGACGTCCTCGAAATGCGAGGTGACCGCGTCGACGCCCACATCGTTCAGCGCCGACGGATTCGCGCGGGTCTCCTCGGGCGTCGCGGCGTCGCCGGGCCACCCCGGTGCGATCGGGGCGTACCCCGCCCCGGCGAAGAAGTCGATCCAGGGTTGCCAGGACGTGGCGTGCAACCACAATCCGTGCACGAAGACGACGGGCGTGGCGGTCACTGGTGCTGCCATCGGGGCCTCCCGCGAGTGATGCACAGCTGTCTCGGACCACTCGAATCTAGACCTCGATGCGACTGGCGCCGGGACTCACAGCGCACAATCGGTCACTGTCAGCGCACGAGGCTCGTCACTTGTGCTCGATCCGACGGCATCGGACAATGGAGGTCTACCGGACTTCTGCACAGCCATCTCGGAACGAGTGGAGACGCCATGGTCGTCTTGTTCCACACCGATGACTTCGCGCCGCCCGATCGGATCGACGCGATGCAAGAAGCGTTCAACGCCAACACTTCTCCGTCGCGACTCACGCCGAGTGCCGAGGCGTCCGGGCAGGTGCTCATCGAGCAGTGGGAACTCGGCGCGGTGAGCGTGATCAGGGCCGGCATGAGTGGGTTCGCCGTGGATCGGACCCAGGCACATGTCGGCGCATCGGAGAACGCGTGGTTCACGATGGCCGTGCAGCAGCATGCGACAGCGAAGTTCGCGCAGACCCACCACGACGACCGATACACGGTCCGGCCGGGCGACATGCTGGTCACCGACGTCGACGAGCCGTTCCACTACGAGTTCTCACCGGGATGCGTCTCGCAACGCATCCAGGTCCCGCTCGAGCAACTCGGGGTGAGCCGCGACGCCATCCGGGCGCTGCCCTGTGTCCCTCGCACCGCACCGATGTATTCGCTGATGGCCGCCCACATCCTCGCACTGCCCGACGTCGCGGCGACCGTGCCCGCGCCCGAGGCGAGCGCACTCGGCGAGATCACCGTCGAACTCGTGCGACTGTTCCTGCACACCGCGATCAACGCCGACGCACCCGCATCCCGAGATGCGTTGGCCGCCACCGTCGTCAGCCGGGCGAGGACGTACGCACGCGCCAACCTGCGCGACCCCGACCTGACACCGGAACGCGTCGCGCGGGCCGTGCACGTCTCCGAGAGATATCTCCACAAGTGCTGTGCCACCGAGGGATTCAGCATCAGCCAGTGGATCATCGGGCAACGTCTGGACGCCGCGAGAGCCGAGCTGCGTTCCTCCCACGCCCGTCATCGGTCGATTGCCCAGATCGCGCACACGTGGGGGTTCCGCAACGTGCGCCACTTCTCCCGCCGATTCGTCGACTCCTTCGGCGTCACGCCGACCGAGTGGCGGCTCGGCGACGACGGCTGATTCTCGTTCCGGGCCGGTGCCGTGAGACCAGGAATCCCCGCCTGCCGGGGAGCAGGGCGGGGATTCCGGCGTCACGGATTCTCAGGTGTGTGGTCCGCTCACCACTGCTGGAATCCGACGTTCACCGTGGGGTAGGAGGAGCTGATGTTGTCGCTGAGGAAGTAGTGCTCGGTGCGGGGTCCGGAGATGCCGGACATGGCGGTGTTGGTGTTGTGGGCCATGTTCTCGATCTCGTAGTTGGCGGTGGGTCCGAAGGCGCCGATGCGGTAGGCGGCGTTGACGGTGAGGTAGTTGCCGAAGGGGGAGACCGCGGTGATGGTTTCGGTGGTGCCCGGGCGCAGTTCGTGTTGGGGGGCGTTGATGAAGTGTCCGCCCTGGCCGGCGGTGGCGCCGAGGAGGTATTCGGTGTGGTTGGTGTGATTGGTGATGGTCATGGCGGTGGTGGGTTCGCCGGGGCGGGTGATGGGCATGGTGCCGGCGTGGGCGGCGCCGGTGGCGGCGATTCCGATGGTGGTGGCGGCTCCGGCGGCGAGGATGGCGGCGGTGATGCGGCGGGTGGTGGTGTTCATGAGCGGATCTCCCTGTGGTTTGGGCCGGGGCGCTTGTTGTTCCGGCGACACCACTGACTTTGCCCTGGTCACGGCGTCGGCGAACTCCGCCGACCGGTGGATTGGGTGGGGGAATCGCGGGTCCACCGATCGGGGGACGGCGGGTGTCTGCCGGCCTCGACTGATCTCGCCGGCGCCTCAGGGAGCGGGGTGACGGCCTCGCTCGCCTACAGCACCTTCTCGATGTCGCCCGTCAGCTTCTCCGGCTTCACCGTCGGCGCGAACCGGCCGACCACGTTGCCCGAGCGATCGACGAGGAACTTGGTGAAGTTCCACTTGATCCGGCTGCCCAGCACCCCGGACTTCTGATCGCGCAGCCACTTGTACAGCGGGTGGGCGTCGTCGCCGTTGACCTCGATCTTCTCGAACATCGGGAACGTCACGTCGTAGTTCAGCGAGCAGAAATTCTTGATCTCCTCCTCGTCGCCGGGCTCCTGGTGGGCGAACTGGTCACACGGGAATCCGAGTACCTCCAGTCCCTGCTCGGCGTAGGTGCGCTGCAGCTCCTCGAGCCCCTTGTACTGCGGCGTGAATCCGCACTTCGACGCGGTGTTCACGATCAGCAGCGGCTTGCCGCGGTACAGACTCAGGTCGACGGGATTGCCGTCGATGTCGTTGGCGGTGAAGTCGTAGGCGCTGGTCATGGGATCCCCCTGTGTTGAGCTGTCGAACGTCGTATCGATTGAATCACTCAACAACTTTGCGCGGTAGATCATGCCCGTCGCCGCTCGCGCTCGAAGAACTGTCGGAGGGCGGTCGTAGTCTCCCGACCATGAGCCCAACAGCCCAGCCCTTGCCGCACGCGAACTCGACCTCGTCCCGAAATCGCCGACGACGATGGTGTGTCGGATGGACCGACGGAAATCGTGGCCACCGCGGTCACCGCGAGGACATCCGGGCGAAGCGCATCAGGCCCGAGTGTCCAGCGTCCGCAACGCCTCGGCGGGGTCGAGACCGGCGGCGGGCAGATGCTCGCGTGTCAGCCGGACGGTCTCCCGCTGGATCAGCTCGTTGACCGGCGTCGGTACATCGTGCAGACGCCCCAACAGCACGATTTCACCTGCCAGATAGTCGATTTCGACGTCACCGGTGCCACGTTCGACGCTCTGCCAGGTGGAGCTGCCCTGGCTGTCCTCGCCGGTGTCGCGGCGTCGGAGGTGATCGGCGCGGCGTCTCCGATCGGTGTTGTCGTCGATGATCTCGATGCCGGCGGCGGCGTACACCGCATCCGCTTCGGCGCGTGCGCGGTGGAACAGCGTGCGGAATGAGTCGCCGTCGTAGTGGAAGCAGGCATCGACACCGTTGATCACGTTCATCAGGAGCTTGCGGTATTTCCACGCCATGATGTTGTCGCGCGCCTCGGACGGGAACCCGGCCGATCGCAGGCGTGCGGCGATCTCCACGGCGACATCGTCCGCACCGGCGGGGTAGCGACCGACCTCGAGTATCCCCGGCGCCGCCGATGACCCCTGGATCACCACCCCGGGCTCGAGGTGCAAGCCCATCAGCATCACGCACATGCCATACGCATTCGGGAAGCGCCGCAAGATATCTCGCTCGTTGGTCACCCCGTTCTGCGAGGCCACGACGGGTGTCGCCGACGGTGCGTGCGCACGGAGGTCGTCGAGCGCGGCCGCGGTCTGTTGGGACTTCACACAGAGCAGTACGACGGAATCGTCGTGCCACGCCACCTCGGCGGCATCGGCCGCCACCGGGATCGGGAGCGTGTGGCGGCCGTCGGCGTCGTCGAGGACGAGGCCGTTCTCCCGGATCGCCCGCAGATGCGCGCCGCGGGCGACGAGCGTCGTGGGGATGCCGGCGCGATACAGCTGCGCACCGACGATGCCCCCGACCGCTCCGGCGCCGTAGATGACGAAGTGCATGGGGTACAGGGTAGGTGCGTCAGTCGTCGCCGAACCCGTAGACGTCGATGGCGTTGGCGGCGTAGAAGCGGTCTTGGTCGTCGGCGGGGGCCTCGCCGACGATCGCCGTGACGCTCGCCTGCAGCTCCGAGTATTTGCCGGCGATGCGGTGGACCGGAAAATTGCTGCCGAACATCACCCGATCCCACCCGAAGGTTTCGATCGCCGGTTCGATCCATCGGCGCAGCTCGGGCACCTCAAAGGTGTTGGTGACCAAGCTGAGGCCGGAGACCTTGCAGTAGATGGAGGTCTTGCGCGCGCAGGCCTGGATCGCAGCGAGCCACTCCGCATGTGCGTCGGCATCGTTTCCGGTGGGGAATCCGGTGTGTGCGAGGGCGACGGTGAGGTCGGGGAACGGTTCCAGCGCTCGGATCCAGTCGTCCATCTCGTCGGGATGGGCGACGAGGTCGAAGACGAGTCGGTTCTCGTTGAGCCAGGTCAGTACGGTGGGCACAACCGCCGAGTCGGGCTCGAAGTTGTACAGGACGTGGACCCCGGCCAGGTTGGGTGTGATGGCGCGCTGCGCGTCGAGGTCGGCGAGGATCTCGGTCTGCGACATTGTCGGATCGAGGTTCCCGATGAAGCGCATGTCCAGGCGGTCGTCGTCGGCGCAGCCGGAGATCCATCGCAGTTCGTCCAGGTAGTGCCGGACACTGGTGGCTGCCGCGACGTGCACGAACTTCTGCACCGGGAAATCGCCAGCGGCATGCCGATACTCATCGATGTCGAAGGTATTGGTCAGCTCCGGTGTGTTGACGCTCTCGGCGTAGTCGGGGATGGTCGGGTACCAGCCGTTGGACAGGTCCCAGAAGCGCATATGCGTGTCGACGACACGGTCAGGCATCGGACTCCTCTCCGTGCGGATGCTCGACGACCGGGCACCGGGTGGTATGCAATGACAACTAACTCATGCTCCCATCGAACAGCATTCGGGGTGGTTGTGGGGTGCAATCCGCAGTCCTGCTCGCTGGAGTTGACGGACGCTCGCCGGGCCGATTGTTCCCTGATCTGCGCGGCCCCAGCCGCCTGTCGATTCACTCGCGGGCATGCTCAGTCAGGAGGCGACTCGCACGGTCCGCCGGGTGCCGGTGCACCAGGGCGACCCACCTTGGCCGCCTGATTCGACATCGACCGGCAGCGTTCTGCCGCCCCTGGGCCCGCCTTCTTGGGGAGGCTTACCCGTCGACATCCGGCGATTCACCCGGGTCGGTGCCACCGTCCCGGACTGCGAGGGTCGCCAGACGCACGAGATCGGTTGTGTCGCTGGGTCGTCCGTCGACGGGCCAGCCGTGTACCGCCCTGCGCCACTCCCGGGGCACGGCGCCGGCGCCCCAGCGCGCACCCAGGAGTCCGCCGGCGATCGCCGCGACCGTATCGGTGTCATCGCCGATATGCACCGCTGCCTCCAACGAGGTCTGCAGATGGCGGCAGGCGATCTCGTCGGGGACCGACGTCTGGGTGATCGCGGCAGCCGCCGCCTGCAAAGCGGTCACGGTGAAACCGTTGGGCGTGAACGACTTCGGATCAGCGGTGGACGACGCGGTCAGCCAGACGACCCACTGCCCCGCGCGGTCGGCGGGGAGCAGGTCGACCCCCGCGTGGATGTCGACGACACCGTCGAGCACGGCAACACGAATCGCCTCGCACCACAGCACGCAGGAGTCACCCGCCAACCCGTCGGCATGCGTCAACGATGCGACGAGCCGTGCCGCCTCGGCGAGCCGACCGCGGTCGTGAAGGTGCGCCAGCGTCACGGGCGCGGTGCGCATCAGCGCGCCGTTGCCGGCCGAGCGCGGGTGGGCATCGGCGAACGCACGGGATTCCTCACGCATGACGCGACCGACACCCTGTTCGCCCGCATCGAGTCGACGGCGGGTGGCACCCAGCACGGCTCGCGTCTGATTGCCGACGTCGGGCGGTCCACCGTCGAACCAGCGCAAGAAGTTTCGGGCGATGGCGTCGAGGGCCTCCTCGGTGGTGAGGTCGGCGCCGGTGGCGGCAACCTCGGCAATGGCCATGGCCATCGACGTGTCGTCGCTCCATTCTCCGGGCGCGAAACCACCGAGGCCGCCGCCGAGCATCTGGGGACGCTCATTCGCCGGCAGGTGCGTGGTCCCGAATTCGTACGGGACGCCGAGTGCGTCGCCGGCGGCGCCGGCGAGTAGGACACCGACGGCGCGGTCGAGCTGGGTGGTGGTGAGTGTGGTCAATGGTCTCCTTGGAGTTGTTGGGGGAGGACGGGTTTCGATCTCGATGCGCGGGCTCGCAAGCTCGCTCGCTTACTCGATCAGCGGGAGGGCTGATCGGATCAGGCTCCGAGTGGGGCAGGGCGCCGCATCGAGGCCACCGGGCGGGAGATCTCGATGCGCGGGCTCGCAAGCTCGCTCGCTTACTTACTCGATCAGCGGGGAGGGCTGTTCGGATCAGGCTCCGAGTGCAGCGGGGCGCCACCCCCTCCGCTGATCGACTGGTAAGGCACGCAGCGCAGCGAGGCGCGGCCCTTCCGCTGATCGAGTAAGGCTCCGAGCTTAGCGAGGCGCCGCATCGAGATCCTCTGCCGCACAGATGGTTCCGATACGCCGGGCTCACTTCGTCGCCGGGCCTACTCGGCGAACCTGAGCTGACGCCGGACCGTCACTGCCGCCCGCGTTTGCGGTTCTGCTGGTGGTACGAGTCGCGTGTCATCTTCGACATGTAACCGGCACCGGCCCGCGGGGCCATGCGTCGCATGCGCTCGACGTCGGCCATCTCGGCGTGGATCGCACCGGACGCGGCATCCGGCGCGATGGCATCGGCGTCGGCCAGGCCGGCGACCGTCTGCGCGAGGAAGGCGTCCCCGGCCCGCTGGTCGCCGGACTCGTAGGCGCGCGACGCCTCCAGCTTCGACGCCTGTGCCTGCTGGAACAGCTTCTCCGACTGCACCGTCGGGTCGGGGACGCGACCGGTGAGCTCGTCGCCGGGCACCACGTTCACCGAGATCGGCAGGGTGACCGTCTGTTCCACCAGATCCGGCATATCCACGTACTGCAGCTCGATCTGGGCGATCTGGGTCAATCCAAGCGCGGCCAGGCCGTCGACCTCCATGCGCAACAGCAACTTTCGCTGTTCCTGCGCGAAGAGATCGCCGACCTCGATCATCACCTGACCGTCACCGATCTGATGCGCCGGCAGGTCGTTGTACACCGCGAGTGCAGTCACCTGTGGTTCAAAGCGCACGGTCACGCTCACCGCCTGCGCCACCTTGGACAGCAGGCCGTCGACCTCGCCGGCGATGGCGGCACCGGCCGCGTCGGGGTTCTCGGCGAACACGTGATTTCCGTTGCCCGAGCGGGCGATTGCCGAGAGCATGGTCTCGTCGTAATCGCGTCCGTACCCGAGGGTGGATGTGACGATGCGGCCCGCGGCCGCGGTCGCGGTCACCTCGGCCATCTGCTCGGGGTCGGTGATGCCGGCATTGACGTGGCCGTCGCTGATCACCAGCACGGTTCCACCGGCGATCCCGGCGGCCGACGCACCACGCCGGATCTCCCGCAACCCGCGCAGATAGCCCGACGAGAGGTCGGTGCTGCCGCGCGTGCGCAGGGCGCTGATCGCCGCGATGACCGCGGTCTTGTCGGTCAACGGTGCGGCCGGCACGATGACGTCGGCTTCGCTGTCGAACACGACGAGACCGAAGACGTCGGTCGGTTCGAGGCGCTGCACCAGGGCGACCAACGCCTGCTTGGCGCCCTCGATCGGTGCACCCTGCATCGACCCGCTGCGATCGAGCACGATCTGCAGGGCACTCGGTGTGCGCTCGGTGTCCACCGGACCGGCCGGCGCCTCGAGCTCGAGCAGGACGGTCACTTCGTCGGCCGCCTCGTGGGCGACGACGTTCACATCCAGAGCGGCGGAGAACTTCATCTCGGTACATCCTTTCTCCGCTCCGGCATCCGACCGAAGCGACTTTTCGCGAAAGTGAGATTAGCACTTTGCGCAGATTCTCGCATAGGGTTTGTTCGTGTCTGCCACGTCAGTCCGTTTGAGTGACTATCCGCGGCCCAATGTGGCCGTCGACATCGCGGTGTTGACCGTTGTCGATCGACGCGTTCATGTTGTAACAGAGCGGTCCGACAAGGGTCGGTCTTTGCCCGGGCGGTTCATCCGCGAGGGACGAACCGTCGAGGACACCGTCGGTGAGGTGCTCGAACTCAAGCTCGGGTTATCCCCCGAGCACGTTCACCCCCACCTCCTGCAGGTGTTCAGTGAACCTGATCGAGATCCGCGTGGGTGGACGATCTCGATCGCGCATTCCGTGGCGCTGCCGTCCGATGAGCTGGCGCACGTGGTCGGCGAGTTGGAGCCGCTGACTCCCGACGGCGTTCTGGCGTCCGGGGAGCACCTGCTCTACGACCATGACCACATAGTGGCAGCAGCCACCGACAGTTTTCGTCGGCGCTATGAGGACCAACCCGATCCCGACCATCTGCTGCGGCCGCCCTACACGCTGACCGACCTGCGTGAACTGCACGAGGCGGTGCTCGGCCGGCGGTTGATGCGGGACACGTTCAATCGCCGAGTCGAGCCGCTGCTCGCGCCGCAGGTGAATGACGAGGGCAAACCCGAGACCCGGGTCGGTGGGGGCCGGCCCGCCCGGTTGTTCACCCCCGGCGGACCGCCGACCGCGACGTTCGGCTACCGCCTGCCCACCGCAGATGAGAAATGAACTCCACGACCTCGGCGAACCGGGTCAGTTCTCGAAGCCGTAGACCTCGATCGCGTTGGCGGCATAGAACCGGTCCAGGTCGTCGGCCCGCGCCTCGCCGATGATCGCGTCGAGAGCCTGTTGCAGCTGGCGATAGGTGCCGCCGATGCGGTGGACGGGAAAGTTGCTGCCGAACATCACGCGATCCCATCCGAAGGCGTCGATCGTCGGTTCGATCCACCGGCGCAACACGGTCGTTTCGAAGGTGTTGGTCGTCATGCCGAGACCGGAGATCGTGCAGTACGCGTCGGTGTGCCGGGCGCACGCCTGGATCGCCGCGAGCCACACCGCGTATCCGTCGTCGTCGGTGGCGGTGGGGAATCCGTTGTGTTGGAGAGCGACGGTGAGGTCGGGGAACGGCTCAAGGGCGCGGAGCCAACCGTCCATCTCCTCGGGCTGTGTCATCAGGTCGAAGGTGAGGTGATGCTCGTTCAGCCAGGTCAGAACGGTTCTGGCGGCCGCCGAGTCGGGCGTGAAATCGTAGACCACGCGCATACCGGCGACATGGGGGTTCATCGCGCACTGGGCGTCGAGGTCGGCGACGATCTCGGCCGCCGACATGCGCGGGTCCACGCTTCCGATGTAGCGCACGTCGAGGCGGTTCTGCTCGGCGATCCCGGTGATCCACCGCAGTTCGTCCAGGTAGGCCCGGCCGCCGGTGCTCGAGACGTGCACAAACCTCTCGACCGGAAAATCTCCGGCGGCCAGAAGGTAGTCGTCCCAGCCGAAGTCGTTGAGGAGTTCCGGCGTATGGACGCTGTCCACGTAGTCGACGATGGCGGGGTACCAGCCGTTGGCCAACTCCCAGAAGCGCATGTGGGCGTCGACGACACGAACGGGCATCGGATTCCTTCCGTGCGCTGCTCGGGTGGGCGAGCAGAGGGTCGGCCAAAGCATTTCGTAAGCAATGGGAACTAGTTCCAGGGTCCCACCGAATTCGTTACGCGGCAGGGATGAGAGGAACATCTCGTAACGCCGACCCCGATCGGCACGAAAGACAGGGTGGACCTGCGACAATCCCCGGGTGGAACCCGGAAGCGGACCTTCGGACATGCCCCGGTGACTGTCGGACCCCACCTCTACGCTGCGAGTGGGCGTGATGGTTCGGACAGTCACGCATGCACTTACACGATCGGGGAATCACATGGTCGACTACGACGTCGCGACGTCCATCGATGACGCATGGCGGGCGTTCCGCACCTCGCTCGCCGACCGTCTCGCCGTCGTGCAGGTCGGCGAACGCTTGGTCGTCGAGCAGGGCCGTGACATCCCCGAGGGACCGCACGGCGTCCTCACCTTCACCGTGACGAAGGCCCGTCGGATTCGGTGCACGGTGCTCGAGTCCGACCTGCACCCCACCGCCGAGTACTTCGACGAGCAGGTCGCCGCGATGGTCAGCGCCGGGTGGCGACAACTGTCCGACGGCCGGCTGATTCACGAGGTCGGCCGGCGGCGTGTCGACGAACTCGCCCACGTCGCCGTGGGCATGCTCCGCGACATCTGGGAGGTCGTGCATCCGGCGTTTCTCGAGGAGTCCCGTCCCCCACGACGGGAGGCGACGGTCGCCGTCGGCACCATCCCGCAGTCACGCGAACACCTGCTCGGCCTGGTCACCGAGGTCCTCGAGGGCATCGCCGGGCGCCGGGTCGACGTCGACGACGACGGCGACATCTCGTTGCCGACCAAGCACATCCCGACGTGGTTGCGGGTCCTCGACGGTGCAGCGACGATCGAGTTCTTCGGCACTCTGGTCGACGAGGTGTCAGACGAGGCGGTGGCCGCGGAATTCGTGGCCCGCGAGTCCGTGCGATGGCCGGGCATCACGCTGATCCTGCATCAATCGGCACTGATGGTGTTCCACAGCATCGACGTGCCGGCCTTTCATCCGGAGAACCTGATTGCCGCGCTCGGCCGGTGGTTCGACTTCATGCACACCTCGGCCGCCGAGGTCATCTCGGCGGTCACCCGTGTGGAAGCGAATCCGACTGCGGCAGAGGATGATCGGCTACCCGATCCGCTGCAGACGCTCATCGTCCTCGACGAGGACGGCACCACGCTGGGTGCCCACGACGTCGCGAAGATCTGCCGCTACGACCAGTCGGCCATTCTGCAATACATCCGCACCACTCAGGAGCAGTACCTCGAGTGGATGAAATCCGCCTACGAGGCCGAAGCCGCCGGCGACGCAGATGAAGCCGACGCGTGCCGGCACGAGGAGCAGGTGTGGCGCGCGACGACCAGGCAGTTGCGGGAGGCTCTGCGCGTCGTCGTACTCCGCGGGGACGGTCCGGTCCAGGAGCCCGACGCCCGCCCGACGGGCAGGTGAACTGTGCGCACTCGCGTGGCGGCGCGGAAAGGGGGCCGTATGCGCCGCGTCCGCCCGCTGATCGGCGCCGCGGTGGGCTTGACGGTGGCCGTCGGTCTCACCGCCTGCCAGACCGACGGCGATCCGGTCGCCGAGCCGGTGCCGGTGACCAGCACGGTCACCGTGTCGGCGCCGGGTGGCAGTGCGCCCGCGGCCACGCCTGCCCCGACGGCGACACCTGCCCCGACGGCCATGCCCGCCCCGACGGTCACCACAGCCCCTGCGACAACCACCGGCGCGGCCCCGACATGTTCCACCGACGGCAGTGCGGCCATCGCGGCCGCCATCGCGCAGATCCCCCCACCGTTCTCGGGGTCGGGGCCCGATGCCGGCTGGGTTTTCGACGGAGAGACCAACTACAACACGTGCTACGACCTCAGTTACGCCGAGTTGAGCATCACGGGAGCGACGGCGTCGTCGCCGATGCAACTCCTGATGTTCCACCTCGGTAAGTACGTCGGCCCCGCGATCGCCTGCAATGCCGCCTTCCAGACGGTGACGGGATCGTCGCCGACGAGTGTGAATGTCACCTATCGGTGGCCGAACCCCGGTGATGCCAATGCGAATCCGACGGGGCGGGTCGATGTCATGTTCGTGTGGAACGGATCGCAGGTCGTGATGAACGGGTCGCTGCCGTATGAGGTGACGCAGGGTAAGTGTTGAGTCGCCTCGGCGGTGCGACCACGGTCAGTGACCTCTGCCGGCGCCGCGAGCGGCCAGTGACCGAGCAACCTCCGACGCCACCACCGCATGGCCGGCCCTGGACAGGTGAATTCGGTCGTCGCTCAACCAGTTGCGGCGCAGGCGTGCGGGGTGATCCCAGAACTCGGTGAGTACCGCATCATGGTGGTGGGCGACGCGCCGGACGATGCCGGCGAACTCGTCGAACCGGGGGCGGAACGACGCGAACTTGCCCGTGAAGGCATCGGCGAGGGTGAACATCGACACCGTGGCGCCGGTGGCGACGACCGCGGTGCACAACGCGTCGAGGTCGTGCTCCACGGTGTCCATGTCGGCGCCGAGGAAGACGTCGTTGCCACCGCAACTGATGTGCACCAGATCGGGCTCGAAATCGGCGAGGGTGCTCAGTTGTTCGGTGTGCACCTGACTGGTTGTGGCGCCGGTCCGCCCGGTGTTGAGGTAGGCGAGGTTCGGCCGAACCGATCGCAGCATGGTGGCCACCCGGTCGGCCCAGGGGAGGTCGGCGTAGCCCGGTGACCGATCGCCGATACCTTCGGCGATGGAGTCGCCGATGACAGCGAACCGCTGCCACGGGGCGCCGGCCAGTCGCAGACGAGCGTCCTCAGGCGCCAGTACCAGTGGATCGTCGACCTCGGACCGACGGTCGATATCGGGAAAGGTGTTGTGCGTCATGACTGTGTCTCCTTGGTCTGAGAAGGGATCACCGACAGCGCCGCCGACATCAGGGCGATGACGAAGCAGACGACGAACAGGTGGTGGAAGGCGAGCAGTGTGCCACCGGGGCTGGCGGCGAAGATGGCGGCCAGGACGCCGATGCCGACCGCTCCGCCGGACTGCCGGGCGGTCAGGTTCATCCCGATGCCGGCCGCGAACTGTTGTGGGGGTGAGTTCTTCGCTGCCGCAGTGCCGAACACGGTGATGAGTGCCCCGATACCGGGCCGCCGAGAAGGCCGGCCGGGATCCATGCGACCCAGAAGGATGGTGTGACTCCCCAGACATCGGTGCTCATGTACAGGGTGGCGGCCGCGAACAGCAACGCGCCGATGACACCGGCGGCACGCTGACGATCCTCCGATGCCCGGCCGGCGACGACTGCCGCGGCCATCGATGCGATTGCGCCGACGGTCATCGCGCCGGCCGACTCCAGCACCGAGTAGTGCCACACCGCATCCAGCCACATCGGGCCCGCCAACAGCCAGGCGTACATAGCGGTGCCGAACAGGAACCCCGTGGCGTTGCTGCGCGCGTAGTCGCTGTTGCGCCACAACCCGACCGAGACGGCGGGGCGAGGATGGTGCTGTGACCGGTACAGAGCCACCCCGAGCGCCGTGGCGCCCACCGCGGCACAGAGGATCGCGCGCCAATCCCAATTCCACTGTTGCCCTTCGGTTACCGTCGCAACCAATGCGCCGATGCCGACCACGGCGGCCGTCGTCCCGACCGGGTCCGGCAGTCCGCGGGAAACCGGTCGCGCGTCGTCGCGGATGGTCATGGCCGTCGCGATGAGCAGAGCGGCGACGGGCGCGTTGACGAAGAACACCGCTCGCCACCCGAAGGCGTCGATGAGCGCGCCGCCGAGGGCGGGGCCGACGGTGGCGGCGAACCCGCCCGCCGCCGTCCACGCGGCGACCGCCGCGCCGGTGCGTTCCGGCACGGTGTTGCCGAGGACGAGTCCCAGGCCCGCGGGGATCATCAGCGCGGCGAATGCTCCCTGCAGAACGCGGCCGGCGATCAACCATGCGACATCTGGAGCCAACGCGCACACCAGTGAGGTGATCGCGAAGCCGGCCAGGGCGAGCATCAGGACTCGTCGTCGGCCGAGCGTGTCGGCGAAACGTCCCGCCGGCGTGAGCAGTGCCGCGAACGCCACCGCGTATCCGCTGACCACCCAGGTCAGTGTCGTGGTCGGCGTGGTGGGGAACGCGCGGGCGATGGTCGGGAATGCGATGTTCACGACCGACAGGTCGAGAAATGCGAGAAATGCTGCGCCGCAGGCGATGAGCAGGGGGAGACGGGAGGGCGGGGATGATGCGGGCGATGCGGAGGATAGCGGGATCTGTCGTTCGGTGGTCACGTGACTCTCCTCAGGTCCTGATAAAAGTGTACGGACGGTCGTTCGGTTTGTTTGTGAAACTGTACGACCGATCGTTCGCCTTTTCAAGAGCTGGGTGACACCATGGGGGAGTGGCGGAACTCGACGAGACATCGGACAAGCGGTTGCTCAAGGGGGCGCGGGCCCGCGCGGCAATCGCACGGCATGCCGCTGACGTGGCCTCGGTCGAGGGGTTGAACGGTCTCAGTCTGGGGAAGCTCGCGGGTGACCTGGGCCTGAGCAAGAGTGGTGTCTCCACGCTGTTCGGCACGAAGGAGAATCTGCAGCTCGCCGCGGTCCAGGCTGCGCGCGAGGTCTTCATCGACGTCGTCGTGCGACCGGCATTCGCGGAGCCGCAGGGGATGCCTCGGCTGCGCGCCCTGGTGGACCGGTGGATCGACTACATTGGTGAGCCCGTGTTTCCCGGTGGTTGTTTCCGGGTGGCGACGATCGTCGAATTCGATTCCCGCACAGGCCCGGTCCGGGATGCAATCGAGGCGGATCGCCGAGAATGGCTGGCGTTGTTGGAGAAGGAGATCGCTCGCGCGCAGGAGGGGGGCGACTTGGCCGGCCGCGATCCGCATGCGTTGGCGTTCGAACTCGATGCCGTTGTGGCCGCGGCCAATACGGGTGCGCGTATCGGTGACGAGACGGCCCTGCCGACGGCGCGAACGATCATCGACGGGCTGCTGGGGTGAGGGCTTGCGCACGCTGGTCGCCCCAGTTGACGGGCGCAAACCCGGAGCCTTGATCCGACTCTTCCCAGCCCACGCTGGTCGCCTGCGGCGGGGCGGCTGGCGCGCGACCGGCGCCAATTTCATGTGAGTGCCTATTGACACCAAATATGAGTTTGGTGTGAACTGGTACTGACATGAAAACGAAACGCACCTACACCATGGGCGCTCGGGCCGAAGCGGTCGCGCAGACGCGTCGCCGCATCATGGCGGCAACGGTTGAACTGGCGCAGACCCAGCTCATCGCGACGATCAGCCTCGATGCGGTCGCCGAGCGTGCCGGGGTGTCGGTACAAACGGTTCTGCGCCAATTCGGTTCGCGGGCGGGCCTCATCGAGGCGACCGTGTCATTCGCCACCGAGATGGTCACCGATGAACGGAGTGCGCCCGTTGGCGATATCGGCGAGGCGGTGCGGGTGATCGTCGATCACTACGAGGCTCGCGGTGATGGGTCGTTGTTGTTGCTGGCACAGGAGTCGGATCCCGACGCGGCCGCCGTGCTCACGCACACCAGACTCCTGCACGAGACGTGGGTCCGAAATGTGTTCGCGCCGATGCTGGCTGCCGCCGACGACCCTGACGAACTGTTCGACCTCCTGCTCACGGCGACCGACGTCTACACCTGGAAGCTGCTGCGTCGGGACCGGCAACTGTCGCGTGCCGCCACCGAGCAGCGCATGAACCGGCTGGTGCGGGCGGTCCTGACCTCTGCAGAAACCTGACCGACCCCAAGGAGATCATGATGGCCCGTATCCTTTTCGCCACCTGGGATGGCGGTGGCAACGTCACACCCGCCCGGGTCTTGGCCGACGAACTGACCCGGCGCGGGCATGACGTGCGGATCATGGGCCATGCGGCGCAGGCTGATTCGCTCAGTGCGGCCGGGTACTCGGCGACGCGCTACCGGTCGGCGCGCCCTTTCGAGGCGAGCAGAGGAAACTCCATACATGCTCTGCTCGGCGTGTTCGGGGATCGGCGCATGGGTGCCGATGTTCTCGACGAGGTGCGATCATGGCCGGCCGACGTCGTCGTGGTCGACTGCCTGCTGTTCGGGGTCATGGAAGCCCTGTCCGACAACGGTGTTCGCTATGTGGTGCTCGAGCATCTGTACGACCGGTTCCTGCGCGGGACGTTGCTGAAGGGTCCGATCGGCATCGGATTGCGGCTCAAGCGATTCGCACCGACCCGCCTGTTGGACTCGGCGGCAACAACATTGGTGTGCACGCTACCCGCACTCGACCCACTGCCCAAGGCCGCACCGAATACGCAACAGATCGGCCCGCTCGTGCGCGGCACACCCGCCATACCCGCCGAACCCACAGTCCTGGTGAGCCTCAGCACCTTCGGCTGCACGGGAATGCATGCGGTCCTGCAGCATGCCATCGATGCTGTCGCGGGGGTCGGCGTGCGCGGGATCGTCACCACCGGACCACAAGTGGACCCCACGGCGCTCCGGGCACCGGACGGGATCGACGTCCACCCGTTCCTCCCGCATTCCGAGGTCATGCCGCACGTGTCGATGGTGATCGGCCACGGCGGACACTCGACCGCGATGCTGGCGCTTGCGCATGACCTGCCGTTGGTGATCCTGCCGTGTTTCCGCCTCGGTGACCAACCAGTGGTAGGACGCTCGATCCAGGATGCGGGAGCCGGGCGGACATGCCGGAAGGGCACTGGCCCCGAACGGCTTCGTCAGGTCATCGACGACGTTCTGGGCGACACAGTATTTCGTCGGGAAGCCGCGAAGCTGGGAGCGGAGATTCGTCGGTGCGATGCCATTCGTGTCGCCGGCGACCGGATCGAAGCGATCGACGGGGTTCAGGTTCACTGACCAAGCTGGTGCGGCGGGCGGTCCGAATATACCTGCGGTGTATGCGGTAGTCCACGACAACTATTGCCGCCGAGTCGCTCTCGCACCGCATTTGTATTCGCTTCGACCTCAGCCCCGGGCTACTGACCCCAGACGGACCGCGCACCGAGGTCTCCGACCCGGATCACCATCACCAGTGACCCGATGGCGCTCACCAACACGATCACGGCCAGCACCCACCACAGGATGCGGATCATCAACGGCGACAACCGTTCCGAAATACGCGGTGACAACCACGTGCTGTTCAGCGCCCAGAACAGGGCCACTGACACGAATAGTGGGCCCACCCAGGCGATCATCTCCGAGCCCAGGTCCATATGCTTGGCCAGATCCGGACTCGGCTGCGCGAACTGCTCGGCGAGTGATTCGCCCGTCGACGTCGTCAACGGCGTGATCACCAGCGCGACCAGGGCGACCGCGGGCGTGATCGGCCCCAGCCAGCGCCGAGCCTCCGGCCACACCACCGCCACGATTGCGAGCAAGGCCGCCAGTGGAATTGCCACAACTGCAAGGTGGACGAGCAGAGGATGCGCGGGCAGGCCGCCGATCGTGGTCACGTGCTCAACCGTAATGTCCGACAGCTGAAAGATCGCTGAGATCGTCAGGGCGCGTCGAACTTCGGCCCATGGTAAGGGTCGTCGACATCGTCGTTACCGGAACCGTCGGAAAAAGGTGCGCAGCTCCTCGGCATAGACCTCGGGCACCTCGACCGGTGCGAAATGGCCGCCATGAGGGGGCTCGGATATATAGACGGTGTTGGCCGACCGTTCCAGCCACGCCCGTGGTGGCCGCACCACGTCGCCGCCGAAAATCGAGAAACCCGACGGTGTTTCAACCCGGCGGAGACGCTGGTCGAGGGGGATGCCCGCATTCGCATGATAGGTCCGCATCGACGACCCGATCGTCCCCGTGACCCAGTACTGTGTGACGAGTGTGAGGATCTCATCCCGGGTGAACGCCCGCTCGACATCGCCGTCGCAATCGCTCCATGCCCGCAGCTTCTCGACGATCCAGGCCGCCAGCCCGGCCGGCGAATCGGTGAGCCCGAACGCCGCCGTCTGCGGTTTGGTGCTCTGCATCCACAGATACGCGCCCTCGGTGGACGCCCACGTGCGCGCGCCGGCCAGCCACTCGAGCTCTTCCGGGGTCATATCGGCGGAGTCGGCGCCGGGTGCGGGCAGGCCCGCGTCCATGCGGTGGACGGCGATGACACGGTCAGGGTGGTCGAGCGCGAGATAGCGGCTGACGTGACTGCCCATGTCGCCACCGGCGGCGACGAACCGGTCGTAACCCAGGCTTGTCATGAGCTGCGCCCACATCCCGGCGACCTGCTGGGTGTTCAGCGGAGCGCCCGCCGGTGTGTCGGAGTAACCGAACCCCGGCATGTCCGGCACGATCACGTCGAACGCGTCGACGGGATCGGCGCCATGTGCTGCGGGATCGGTCAGCAGCGGAATGACTTTGAGATAGCGCCAGCAGGAGTCCGGCCATCCGTGGGTGAGCAGCAGCGGCATGGCCGGCTCGGTGGCCGCCGTCGCGTGGATGACATGAACACCCAGGCCGTCGACCGGTATTCGGAGGTTTGGGAATCGCATGAACTCTGATTCGCTGGCGTACCAATCGAATTCGTCCGCCCAGTAGTGGACGAGATCGGTGAGGTATCCGAGATCGGTGCCGAGCGACCAACCGCAGTCGGCAGGGGCATCGGGCCAGCGGGTCGCTCGCAATCGCGCGCCGAGATCGTCGATCACCGACTGTTCCGTGTGCAGGGTGAACGGCTCGACCCGACGGTCCTCGCTCATGGGTACAGGTTACGGGTGTTTCGGGCCGGAAGCGTGGACTACAGTGTGGCCTGATGATCACCCGTCTGCGCTCCGCCATCACGCCCTTGACGGCGGTCATCGGCGCGCTTGTCGTGCTCCTGGCAGGATTTCTCATCTGGAATGGACACGGGAAGGTGATCGAGCAACAACAGGGCAAGGCCGATACGACCACGCGCTGCGTCGCTGTGCTCCGCGACGATGTCCGCACCACCTTCGAAATGAAGGGCGGCAACAGTGTCGCCGACAGCGAGAAGCTGGCCGACGAGGCCCAGTTCACCGGCATCAGGACCAGAAATGCCACGCTCACCGACGAGCAGCGCCGTGCCATCCGCGACGCCGGGCACAGCATCGAATCGATCGACCGGGCATACCGGATCACCGGCAGCATCTCCATCCCCGGTTTCGCCCGGAGTGGACCCACCTACGGGCCGAACAATACCTTCACTTGTGAGACTGCCGTTTTCACCGACAACGAGGTGATGGTGCTCGAGCACACCATCAACTGAGGAGGTGGCCGACGATGGCATCGGCAACCGCACTCATCCCGTCCTCATTCGGATGGAATGACCATCGGAAGTGGTGCGGATCGTATCCGCGCATCCACGGTTGCGCGGACCCGATGCCATGGCCCCGGCTGAGCTCACTGACCCGGATCAGATCGGCGTCGCAGCGGCCCGCCGCGTCCGCGAAGACACCATCGAGGTTGCGCGCGAGCGCGCGGAAGGCGTTTCGCTCGTCGGGGGTGAACGGCGCCTCGGGGGACTCGGGTGTGTCGGCGTCGAGGACGGTGAAGTAGTCGACGAGGACCACTCGCGCATCGGGTGCCCGTCGTCGGGCAGCGGTGACGATCGATACGAGATTGGCGGTGGCCGTCGCCAGGGCGGCATCGTCGGGTGCGGGAACCCCGTCGCGCGCGATCAACCTTCCCAGCGGTCGGCTGATCCGGTTGCGGGACAGCCGCCTGCGGAGGGCGAGCATCATCATGGTGCCGATGTAGTCGAGATCGTTGCCGCCGGCGGTCACGGTCACCAGGTCCGCATCGTCCGGCAGCCCGGACAGCTGTGGTGGAAACCTGTGCCACAGAATGCGTTGCGGGCGATGCAGGATCGTGTCGGTGGTTGCACCCGCAATCGTCAGGTCGGTCAGCTCGGCGCCGAGTCGCTCGGCCACGAGATGGGGGTAGTTGCGTGCCGATCGTGAGGCGGCCTTGTCGGCGACGGGTTCGATGCCCGGCCCAGACGCGATGGAGCTACCGAGCGCCGCGACATGTCGGAAGGCCGGCGGCCGGCCGGGCATGTCTTCGCCGGTCATCCGACGATCACCTCCAGGCTGCGTAGATGCCGAACATGGTGCTTTCGGTAAGGAAGTCTAGTGCCGTGACGCCGTCGCCTCGGGCCGCGTGTGCAGGCGCTCGGGACCGTGTACGGCGCGAGGGCGTGCGGAAAGTGTCGTCGACGAGGTTGCCGTGTCATAGAGTTCACCGGCATGGCCACCAGCGACGCGATCGACGCCATCTGCCGCCTCAAGTACCGGTACTGGCGTGCCTGCGATGCCAAGGACCCCAAGACCTTTCGGGAGTGCTTCATCCGGTCGGGCGCCCGCATCGATTACGGCCGACTCGGTGCCTTCGACGACGCCGAACCCATGGCCCGCATTTTCGAACAGATGGCGCGGCATCAGGTCGACGGACAGTACGTCATCTTCGACATGCACCACGGCATGCACCCCGACATCACGGTGACCTCGGAAACCACCGCGACCGGACGCTGGACGCTCAGCTTCCGTCAGGTCAATCTGCTCGACCGCACCGAGACGTTCATGTCCGGCGAATACGACGACGAGTACGTCGTCGAGGACGGCGAGTGGCGGATGTCGCGGTGTGTGTTCACCGAGCGGTGGGCGCTACGCCAACCGCTGCCCGACGGCGCGGAAGTTGTCGTGGGGACGTTCGCGGCGGACAGCTGAGCTGAGCACTGCGGGTCACCGGAGCGAGCAACAGCGCTCGCGTCAGACACAGCCCGACATAGGCGACGTCGAGCCGGCGCACGGATTCTCGCGAGATCCGGATGAGGAAGCGCGGGCGCGACTCCCGCCGAGCGTGACTCCGACGACGCCGTCGACCGCGGTGATGTCACGGGCCATCGCTTCGATGAGGCTGTTGGCGAGCACCGGCGTCTCCGATCGGGCGAGGTAGTCGGAGGTAGTCCCGGCGTCGTGGGACGAGCCATGATTATTCAGCGATAGCTGGCGGCCGGAGCGGGCGGAACGTCGTAGCGGTAGTCGTCGGCGGCGGGTGCGGCGATCACCCGACGCGTCGGTGGCTGCCCGACGACGAGCATCACCGCCATCACGACCGCGATCACCGCCGCCACGGCGATGGGTTCCGGCGCCGGGTAGTACATGGCCACGACCATCGGCGTGCCGACGACCACCGCGACGATGCCGACGAGGGTGAGTGCGGGGTGGGCGCGACCGGACCCGCGATGCGGATCGGGCAGCAGTGCCCCGAGGCCGGCGACCAGCACGGTGGAGATGATGACGTCCGACGGGCGATGCCAGCCGACCGCGACCAGGCCGAACTCGATGACCGCAGCCCACACCGCGGCGGCGGCGAGGACGATCGGCCGGATCTGCGGCGGTACGGCGCGCACCAGCACGACCGCGAACGCGGTGACGGCGGCGGCATGACCGCTCGGTGCGGAGTTCGTGGTCTCGGCGATCCAGTCGTGAAACGACGGCCGGATGAGTACGTGATCCCGGAGGTACTGGGCGACGAGAATGATCACCGGGGGAAACGCCAGCAGCGTCAGAGTCGGGGCGATCCGGCCCAGCGCCGAGCGCGACGTCGCGCCGATCCGGATCTGAGCTGCGACGATGACGACGAGCCCACCGAGAATCCACAACGCCGGATTCGACACGAAGCTCACGCTCAACCCCGCGGGCATCACGTCGATGACGGGCGAGCGTCGGCTCAGGTCGAACAGTTTCTGATCCACCAGCTGACCGAACGACGTCCGCACCGCCACGAAGTACACCAGCGCGGCGAGCGCAACCGAGGCGGCGGCGATCGCCGTGGCGCGCACGGCGACGGCCGTCTGCGAAGGGGTGAGGGAGCGGGTCACGCGCCCGATGGTAGGCGGTGAAGCTGGGAAAACTCTGGGTGCGTGTCGCGTGTCCCCAGGTGCGGTCAGAAACTCGCGGTGGGCGCGCCCTGACCTGGGTCGATCCGGACCGGTCCGTCCTTCGACGGGGCGACGGGGAAGTCGAAGATGGCGGTCGGGATGTAGACGGTGGCGCACGAGTTCGGGATGTCCACCACGCCGGAGAGTCTGCCCTCGATCGGTGCCGACCCCAGCAAGAGGTACGCCTGCTCGGGGCTGTATCCGAATTTGGTGAGGTAGTCGATCGCGTGCAGACACGCCCGCTGGTACGAGAGATCCGAGTCGAGATACTTCTGTTCACCGTCGAGCGTCACCGACGTCCCGGAGAACGCGATCCACTCGGAGTACTGCGGGTCGGTGTTGCCGGGCAGGAAGATGGCGTTCTCGGTGACGCCGTAGGTCTCCATGCCGCCCTTGATGAGGTCGACGTGCAGATCCATGAATCCGCCCATCTCGATCGCCCCGCAGAACGTGATCTCGCCGTCGCCCTGGGAGAAATGCAGATCGCCGAAGGAGAGGTTCGCGCCCGGCACGAACACCGGGTAGAAGACGCGGGTGCCCTTGGTGAGGTTCTTGATGTCCTGGTTACCGCCGTTCTCGCGGGGAGGCGCGGTGCGTGCCGCCTCGTCGGCCACCCGGTCGAACTCCGCGCCGGACAGCGAGCCGAGGATCGCGCCGTCGGGCTCGGGTGGCAGTGCCAGCGGCGGCACCCGATCCGGGTCGGTCGCGATCAGCGCCGCCTCGCGTGCGTTCCACTTGCCCAGCAGTTCGGGCGACGGCGCGGTGCCCATCAAGCCGGGGTGGACGATGCCGGTGTACTTCACGTGCGGCACATGACGGGAGGTCGCGCTCTGCCCGGCGAAATCCCAGATCGCCTTGTAGGCGTCGGGGAACTGTTCGGTGAGGAAGCCACCGCCGTTGCGGGTGGCGAAGATGCCGGTGTATCCCCAGCCCTGCCCGGCCAGCGGGCCCGAGTCCTCTTGCGGGATCGGCCCGACGTTGAGGATGTCGACGATGAGTAGGTCTCCGGGTTCCGCACCCTCGATCGCGAACGGCCCGGACAGCGTGTGCACGTTGTTCAGCGGGGCGTTGAGGATGTCCTCGGCCGAGTCGTCGTTGTGGATGGCGCCGTCGAACCATTCGCGGCAGTGGGCGCGGAAGGTGTCGCCGGGTTTGACGGTGACCGCGGCGGGGATGTCGGGATGCCACCGGTTGTGGCCGACGATCTGCTGATCGGTGAAACTCTTCGACGAATCCAACGGGTACAACAGTTCTGGCATGGCGCACTCCCTGTGTGGTCGGTTCCCTCCCACCATAGGAGAGGTGTCGCGGCATGTCAGGGAGAACCGAAGAGCTCCGGTGCGGGAGAAGGACTAACCTGTCCGCCATGCCGACCTACGTGTTTCGCTGCTCGGGTGACTGTGCCGACTTCACCGATGTGCACCCTATGGCGTCGGTCCCGGAGTCGGTGGCCTGCCCAGAATGTGGCGGCGCCGCGCGGCGGATCATCGGTGCGCCTGCGCTCGGGGTGGGTGACAGCACGGCCGTGCGATTGCAGGACGCCACCCGCGCCACCGCGGACAATCCGCAGGTGGTCTCGCGGGTTCCGCGGGGTGGCCGGGCCACTCCGGTGACGTCGAACCCGTTGCATCGCAGGCTTCCTCGACCTTGACCCGCCTAACCGCGCACGGTGAGCGATCATGCGACAACTATTGACGCGTGATCGCTCAGAGTGCTCGGTTAGTACTACAGCCGGTGTGCCATGAACGTGGAAGGTGAGGTGGTGTAGGGCCTTATTGGAAGCGGTGCTGTGCATGAGATGAAGGTTGTTGTGGCCCTTCGGCGTCGCCCTGCGGGGGGAGGCGTCAAACCACCTCGAGCTGCGTTGGCTGAAGACCGTCGTGGTGAGCGTCGAGGATAAGGCGCACGTGATGCGTCAGGTGGGGATCGGGAAGGCGAGCGTGAGCGAATCGCTGTTGACGTGTCGAGAAGTAGAGATGACATCAAAACCGGGTCGATCGGCTGTGGTCCGGGATGAGTCTGGCGGGTGCCCGTGTATTGGCCAGGCGGTGTCCGGCATGAAGGCGACGCGAGCCCGGTCTGCGGCTTGTGCACGGAACTTGGGAAGGCAGGCGTCGATACTGTCGGACCGGACTGCGTGGGTGTGGTCGGGTGCGGCGAGAGGGAGTGCATCGGGCGGCGGAAACCGTGAGGTGTTGAGTACCGTTGCGGCGCGTGCCGGCGGACCGGTTCGTAGTAGCGATGATGCTCCTGTAATGGGAGTGGAGCGAAGGGGCCGGCTCATCTGTGGCGCGGGCATGTGGGCAACCGGCCAGTGGTCGGGAGGACCCGGGTGAGCGTGTCAGGTCAGCAGGACAAATCGTTTGTGATTTCGAAGCAGTTGGTGTGGAAGGCATATGAGAAGGTCAAGGCCAACAAGGGTGCGGCCGGGGTGGACGGGCAGTCGCTGGAGGCGTTCGAATCGGATCTGAAGAACAATTTGTATCGGATCTGGAATCGGATGTCGTCGGGGACCTATTTTCCGCCGCCGGTCAAGGCGGTGACCATTCCGAAGGGGCACGGCGGCACCCGGGTGTTAGGGGTGCCTACCGTGGGCGACCGCATCGCGCAGACAGTGGTGGTGTTGACGCTGGAACCGCGGACGGAGTCGATCTTTCATGATGACTCCTACGGGTATCGGCCGGGGCGTTCGGCTTTGGATGCGGTGGGGCGGTGTCGTCAACGGTGTTTCCGTTCGGATTGGGTTCTGGATTTGGATGTGGCCGCGTTCTTTGATTCGGTACCGCATGATCTGATGGTCAAAGCGGTCGCGGCCAACACCGACCTGCCGTGGGTGCTGTTGTATGTGAAACGGTGGCTGTGTGCGCCGATGCAGTTACCCGATGGCACCTTGGCGCCGAGGGAGCGCGGCACTCCGCAAGGATCAGCAGCGTCTCCAAATTTGGCGAATTTGTTCATGCACTACGCGTTTGACCTGTTCCTCGCCCGGGAGTTCCCGGGTGTGGCGTTCGAGCGTTACGCAGATGATGCGGTGGTGCATTGTGTGAGTGAGCGTCAAGCCCGGCAGGTGTGGGCGGCGCTCGATGATCGGCTGGCCTCGCTCGGGTTGCGGTTGCATCCGGACAAGACCCGAATTGTGTACTGCAAGGACGACAAACGCAGGCGTGACTACGTGCACACCTCGTTTACGTTCTTGGGGTTCACCTTTGGGCCGCGGGCGGTGCTGGGTCGCAGCGGTGCGATGTTCACCGGGTTTCTCCCGGCAGCAGCCGATACTGCGCTCACGCAGATGCGGCAGCGGGTCCGCCGATGGCGGATTCATCGCCACACCGGACAAACATTGGCCGAGCTCGCCGCATGGATCAATCCGATCGTGGCGGGCTGGATGACCTACTACGGCAGGTTCTACCGGTCGCGACTCTATCGCCTTCTACGGCGCATCAACACCTACCTGATGCGTTGGGCTCGACAGAAATACAGACGATTACGCAGTTTCAAGGCCGCAGCAGCGTGGTGGCGTGGGCTCGTCGAGCGCGAACCTACCCTGTTTCGGCATTGGGCTTGGATGCGGGATGTCCTGCCTGGCCAGGGATGAGAAGAGCGGAGTGGCGGGAGACTGCCACGCTCCGTTCTGTGGGAGCCCGGAGGTGCGATCCCTCCGGGCCACCCGACTAGATAGCGGATTCTGAGTTTTGACGGCGTGTTTGCACTGGTCAGAGCGGTTGCCGGGGCATGATTCGTGGTTTGTGAAGACAACAAATACGCCCGCGGCAGCCGCGGCTTTGAGAGTAGACCATGAGCAGTGGCGGACGCGGTTGGACACGGTGATGGACATGATTGCTCCGCATTTCGCCCGCTGCGAGGCTGCCCGCAACGCCGGCGCATTCGTACTCGGGGTGCTCTCGTCGATGGAAACGAAGAACTGCTGGACGATGGCTGAGTTGGCCGGGCACAGCAGCCCGGACAAGTTGCAGCACTTGCTGTCCCGCGCGAAATGGGACGCCGACGACATCGGCGACGACTTACGGGCGATGGTGATCGAAGCGTTCGGCGAACCCGACGCGGTACTCGTCGTCGACGAAACCGGCGACCTGAAGAAGGGCACCAAAACTGTTGGTGTGCAACGTCAATACTCGGGCACTGCCGGGCGGATCGAGAACTGCCAGGTCGCGGTCTACATGACCTACACGAGTTCGGTAGGGCATGCGCTCATCGACCGCGCCCTCTACCTGCCACAAAGCTGGACCGCCGACCGCGACCGTTGCACCGCCGCCGGCGTGCCCACCGATATCGGGTTCGCGACCAAACCAGCGCTGGCCGCCACCCTCATCGAACGCGCTCTCGATGCGCAGACACCGGCGGGCTGGGTCGCCGCTGACGAGGTGTACGGCGCCGATCCGACACTGCGAACGATGCTGCAGCAGCGGCAGATCGGCTACGTGCTGGCCATCTCGTGTGATCGTCGCATCCCCACCCACGCCGGCGAGCTGCGGGCTGCGGAGCTGGCCGACACGCTGACCGAGCGGGCCTGGCAGCGGCTCTCGGCCGGACACGGAGCCAAGGGCGAACGGCTGTACTCGTGGGCGTGGATCACCTCCACCGAAGCACCGAGCACCGGCGAGTGCTCGCTACTGATCCGCCGCAACGACGCCACCGCCGAGTTGGCCTACTACCGCTGCTACAGCCCGCACCCGGTCACCCTGGCCACGCTGGTGCGCGTCGCGGGCCGACGCTGGACCGTCGAGGAATCATTCCAGACCAGCAAAGGGCTCACCGGCCTCGACCAGCACCAGGTGCGGACCTGGACGTCCTGGCACCGCTGGACCATCCTGGTCATGCTCGCCCACGCGTTCCTCGCCGTCATCACCGCCACCCAACGCGCCCGAGAACAGCCGAACACGAACCTGATCCGACTCAGCGTCAACGAGTTTCGACGACTGTTCGTCGCGCTCGTACTGACGCCGCTACACACCGCCACCCGCCTCCTCGACTGGTCACTCTGGCGACGACGACATCAACGACGAGCCCAGCAATGCCATCAAAACCGCAGGTCACAACACCAATGAACCCGATCTACGGCTGTAGTATTAGGCGAGATCCCTGAGGTGCTCGCGACGGCGGATGAGATTCCGGATCACCCGCTCGGTGTTCGGCCAATCATCGACCACCTGGTGATAGCTGAGTCGGATGGGCAGATACCCGAGGTCGACCGCAGTCAGGTCACGGGCGCGGTCCTTCTCGAATTGTGCTTTCGTGCCATGGAATTCGTAGCCGTCGACCTCGATGATGAATCGCTTGCCGATCAGGAAGTCCACGCGTCCGACGCCGGCGATCTGCTTTTGCGCGACAAAATTGATCCTGAGTGCTTCGAGCCGCAATCGCACCAGGGTCTCGCCACCGGATTCAGAGGTGGGGCTACAGCGGTCGAGCAGGCGTCGGATCTTGTGTGATGCGCCGGCCATCGCATCGACCACATCGGCGTGCTCGAGCAGTTGGCAGTTGAGGATTGCATCGAGCGCCACGATGATGCTCTCCTCGTCAAGACATCGGACGGCGTGCCGGACAGCGGTCGGCAGATCATCCACGGCCGACAGTACCGGTTGCAGAGGTCCGTACTGCGAACAGAATCGCGCCGGGTCGGACCGATGGGCGGACTTGGAGCCCCTGACATGGACCTTGCCTCCGGGACAGGGGACCCAGACGTTGTACAGCCGGAGCACCGAGATGCAGCTGAGGCAGCCTCCTTCCCGAACCGCCGTCACCACCTTGGGATCGGCGGCAGGCGTGGCATACCACCCGCGCCGGATCTTGAGCAGGTAACCGAGGTCCAGCAAACGTTCGACGTCCTTGCGAGTCAAGCCCTGCTCACGTAGCTATTCCCGCGAGACGACTCCGTGGTCGGTGACGATCTTCATGGGTGAACTGTGCAGGCCGAGAACCACTCTGAGACGGGTTGAACGCCGGCTGTGGACAACGAATATCCGTTGTCCACAGATCCTTGTCAGAGGTTGTCGTGTGCGCTATCTGTGATATCGGGGGTGCCCCCGCGCAACCGCGCTCAGGGCGCGGTCATGAGGAGATTATTGCTTCGTAACCGCGCGGTGAGCGCGGTTGCGCGGGCGTC
The DNA here is from genome assembly GCF_053588655.1 of Gordonia sp. NPDC003424. NCBI lineage: Bacteria > Bacillati > Actinomycetota > Actinomycetes > Mycobacteriales > Gordoniaceae > Gordonia > Gordonia sp. NPDC003424. The sequence continues at coordinate 250,636 of NZ_JBSFQJ010000007.1, read as the reverse complement.
ACGCAGGGTTGGTGTGGAACAGGTTGATCTTGTACGTCCGGACGGGCGGCAACCAGCCCGCGAGGCGCATCCCGTAGCGGTACCTGCGCGACCATCGTCGTGCCACCTGCTTCTGCGGCTGCGCGAACGTGCGTGACTCGACGAGCCGCAGGCCACAGGATTCCACGGCCGATGGATCGTCGCAGGCCCACTTCATCTGGGCTGGAACGGCTTTGAATACACGATCGCGGTGCTGGCTGTTCATCATGAGGTGACCTGCGGTGTCGAAGGACAGCGCCGCGGCGGGAAAGACGGTGGCCCACTCGCGCAGCACCTCGAGGACCTCGCTCTCCGGGAAGTACAGCAGCACCGCTTCGGAGAGGAGGAACAGTGGCCCTTCCCGTTCGCGCACACGCTCATGCCAGCGGTCGGAGAACAGTGAGTCGGCGATCATCGTGTAGCGATCGGAGTCGTGGAAGAAGTTGCGGCGCAACGCCATCGAGTCGTCGACGTCGAGGTCGAACCAGCGGACGCGCCCGTTGTCGAGGCGGTCGAAGCGCGTCGACAGACCACATCCGAGATCGACGACGGTGCCTTCGGGGTTCTCGGTGAGGAAATCACGCACGTACTGATCGAAGATCGACGCCCGCAGCACCGACCCGACGAGCGACGCTCCGCGGAACTTGACGAAGTCGTAGTCGATGGCGTCGACGAGGTCGATCGCCGCGCGGTCGCCGAGCATCGGCCTGGCCGATCGAGCGTCCTGCGCCCGGGCGTACAGCGGTATCAACAGTGTCTCCTCGACCTCGCCGAGCGATACCGGCTCACCCATGCCCCTCACCCTAATGCAGTGTTCGCGCAGGTCCCAGGCGGTGAATCGGGTAGTGGACTACTCGCGTCAATCACGTTCGTGCAGGACACGCTGGGCATCCGGATACGAAACTCGCACGAAAGGCTCCATCATGTCCGACAAGAAACGGTCCGCTCTCACAACGCGGGAACTCGCCGCCCTCGACTTGTCCATCACGGTGATGCAACAGGCCGGGCACACGCTCGACGACCAGGTGGCGTCGTCGAACAACCCGCACGAGATGATGGCCGAAGCCTGGGCCGACCTGCACCATCCGCTCGTCGACATCAGCGAACGCGATCGGGAGATCATCGCACAGATCAAAGAGCTGGCCGGGCAGCTCAGTTCGGAGACGACACTCGCGGATCTCGTGGAGGCTCGCGGGCGGATCATCTCCGGACAGTGACGTGACGTCGACACAGGTCGCCGCCGCCACGTGCGCGGCGATCTTCGCGCTCTGGTGGGTGCTCAGTGCGTTGCATCAAATCGACTCGGGTCGGTGGACGCGACACGTACGTCGTCGAATACCGTTGGGGCTCTTGCCTGGATGGACCTTCTTCGCGCCCAATCCAGGGAGCAATGATGTCCGCTTGCTGTGGCGGGCAGGCACATCCGGCGAGATGGGGGACTGGCATGAACTGGTGGTCGGATATCCCAGTCCGATCCGGAGATGGCTGTGGAACCCGGAACTCATACTCCACAAGGCCGTTATTGACCTGTGCAACAACATGTCCGTCACCGACGACGGCGATTGCGCCGATCGCAGCGTCATGCTCGGCGCCAGCTACCTGGTGTTGCTGAACACGGTTGGCCATCAGGTCACCGATCCGACGGCGACGCACGTGCAGTTCGCCATCGCCCGGACCTCCGGAGAACGAGCCGACCGAACTCTGGACGTGTCGTTCCTCTCCGAAACCCATGGTGTGACAGGCACTTTCCCTGCCGCGGGGGCTACTCGTGTTCACGCATCCTGAACTGTGGGTGTCCCGGCTGATCTTTGTCGGGCTGTTGATCGAGGCCGCCGAGACCATTCGGATCAGGTTTGCCTTTGCGCCGGTGGGCGTCTTCTCCGCGGCCAATCTCGGCGTGCTCACCGCCACCACCCGTTGGCATCAGCGCATCGGTGCCACCGTCGGCTCGTCGCGGGAGGTCGCGGTGGCCGCTGCGATTCAGGCGGTCGCCGCGGTCGTGGTGATCATCGAGGGGATGGGCACCACGGCCGGTGTGGTGGCCGCGCTGGGATGTCTGGTCACGGCGGGATATCTGCGGATGCGCCGCCAGATCGGGGGCAGCGGTGCCGAGCAACTGACGTTCATCGCATTGGTGACGTTTCTGCTCGTGGTGATCGCCGGCGGCGACGACACCGCCCGTCTCGTGGGCGACGTCTTCATCGGGGCGCAGGTACTGCTCGCCTACGGAGCGGCCGGTGTCGCCAAGGCGTGCTCCGCCCGCTGGCGGCAGGGCGGAGCCATGGCCGGCATCCTCTCCACCGAGGGATACGGACTACCACGGATCGGCCGCTATCTGGCGGCGCATCCCGGACTGGATCGCGCGATCGGATGGTCGGTCATCGCGTGGGAGATCGGCTTCGTGGCAATCCTGTTCGCTCCGACGACGATCGTCCTCGCGATTCTGGCGACGGGCGCGGTGTTCCATATCGGCTGCGCTGTTCTGATGGGGCTCAATCGGTTTGTGTGGGCCTTCGTCGGCTGCTATCCGGCGGTGTTCGTGACGGTCGCGGCCGTGCACGGGTGGTGACTGGCCCTCACCGTGTCGTGGGATGTGATCGCGGAGCGGTGGCTGTGCCGTTGGCGAAGCGGGCGTAGTACTGGAGGGCGTCGGGGTCATCGACAATGTCGACGCCGGTGACCTGGCCGAGTGGCCGACCCTGGATCAGGCGCTTGACCGGAACCTCGAGTTTCTTGCCGGTGCGGGTGTGGGGAATCGCGGGCACCGCGATGATGTCGTCGGGCACATGGCGCGGCGACGCATGGGTGCGGATCGCGTCGGTGATGCCACGGCGCAGATCGTCGTCGAGATCCTGTCCGTCGGCGAGGACGACGAACAGCGGCATCCAGTAGGTGCCGTCGTCGAGTTCGGCTCCGATGACGAGGGATTCGCGGATCTGCGGCATCTCCTCGACGATGTCGTAGATGTCGGCGCTACCGAGCCGCACCCCCTGCCGATTGAGTGTGGCGTCGGAACGACCGGAGATGATGACGCCACCACGCTCGGTGATGGTGACCCAGTCGCCGTGCCGCCACACGCCGGGGAAGGTGTCGAAATAGGCGTCGTGGTACCGATGTCCGTCGGGGTCGTTCCAGAAGTAGATCGGCATCGACGGCATCGGCGACGCGATGACGAGTTCGCCGACCTCACCAATGATGGGCTCGCCCTTCTCGTTCCACGACTGCAGGTTCACGCCGAGGAGCGGTGCGGCGATCTCGCCGGGATAGATCGGTGTGGTCGGGGCGGCGCCGGCGAATCCACTGACCACGTCCGTGCCGCCGCTGGTGGATGCGACCTGGATGTGTGCGCCGACCTCGTCGCGCACCCAGTGATAGCTCTGCGCCGGCAGCGGCGCTCCGGTGCAGCCGATCGTCCTCAGGTGTGACAGGTCGAACTCTGTACCGGGGTGGAGTCCGGCCTTGGCGCTGCCGATGAGGTAGCCGGGACTAAGGCCGAGGACGGTCACCCGGTGATCCGCCGTGATCTCCCATAATCGTTGTGGCCCCGGGTACATCGGATTGCCGTCGTACAGGACTATGGCGGCTCCGACGAGCAGACCCGAGGCCACCATGTTCCACATCATCCAGTTGGTGGTGGTGTACCAGAAGAAGCGGTCGCCCGGCCCGAGGTTGTTGTGCAGTCCGAGCAGCCGCAGATGGTCGATGACCACCCCGCCGTGGCCGTGCACGATCCCCTTGGGCACACCGGTGGTTCCCGACGAGAACAGCACCCACAACGGATCGCTGAATTCCACCCTGACGAAACGGGGTTCGGCCGGATCGGCGACGACGTCGGACCAATCGAACTGTGCTTGAGTGGGATTCACCGCGGGCCAGGTGCCGAGAAGAGAGACCCGGAGCACCGCGCGGACCGACGGCAGGACCGATAGAAGGTCTGCCACCTCGATGCGACGGTCATGATCCTTGCCGGCCCAGCGGTAGCCGTCGGCGGCGATGACGACCGTTGGTTCCAGTTGCCCGAGTCGGGCTGCGGCACCCGCAGCGCCGTAGTCCTGGCCGCAACCCGACCACACCGCGCCGAGGCCGGTCGTGGCGAGCATCCCGACCACCGCATGCACTGTGTTGGGCAGATAGCCGACGACGCGATCTCCGCGTTGCACACCCTGCTCCTGCAGCCACCCTTGCACTGCCCCGACCATGCCGCGCAACGTATCCCACGACACCGCAGCAGTGGTGCCCGCTTCGTCGATCGCGATGATCGCGGTCTCGGGGCCGGTGCGGCGCAGCGCATGCTCGGCGTAATTGATGCGGGCACCGGGGAACCATCGTGCACCCGGCATCGTGCGGTCCGGCAGTACGTTGACGGGCACATCGTCGACCATCACGTCGAAATACGTTGTGACCGAGGACCAGAAGTCGCCGAGGTGCTCCACCGAGTAGTTCCACAGATCCCGATACGCCGGGTAATCGTCGCCGGTCCGGCTCGATACCAGAGCGGTGAACTCGGCCAGCGCGGTGGTGGCCACGGCATCGGGATCGGGTGTCCAGATCGGCGACGTGTCGGCCGATGTCGCATCGACGGTCATGGTGCTCCTTGTGGACGGTGTGTCCATCGAGTGTAGTTTCGCCTAGCTCGCGCTGTGGGCGCCGGTCATCAGCCCGGCGAGGTCCTCCGGCATCAGGAACGACGGCGGTGGCGGGGGACCCCAGCTGAACAGACCTTTCGCGCCCTCGACGACCTCGGGCGTCCAGAGTTGGTCGTCGATGATCGAGTCCATGTCGGAGTAGTACTCGCTGAAGTTGCCGGCGGGGTCCTTGAGGTACCAGAAGAAGTTCGAGCCGGCGTAGTGGCGCCCGAGGCCCCAGACGTGGCGTTCGGGATCGTCCTCGAGCATCCGCATCGCGCCGCGGCCGACCTCGTCGACATCTTCGACCTGCCATGAGGTGTGGTGCAGGAAGCTCACCGGGGCCTGCTGGACGAGGATGTTGTGATGGTCGGTGGAGCAGCGCAGAAAGGCGGCGAGACCGGGTACCTCGTCGCTGATCTTGAATCCCAGGCCGTGGGTGAAGAATCGTTGGGTCACAGCATGATCGGTGCTGCCGATGACGGCATGCCCGAGTTTGCGGGGCTTGACCGGATTGTCCCGGAGCACGCCGGGTGCGCGGCAGGTGACCCGGTCGATGCGTCCCCGGCCCGTTGTAGGGGGTGGGCTCGACGCGAGGCTGTGTGATCCGTGACTGTACCTCCACGGTGGCGTGGAGCCCGGTCGCCTCCTCGGTCGCCGACAGCGATGCTGCGTTGCGCTGGAACGGGATGCCCAGGCCCTCGAGGTTGTGGGCGATGCGATCGATGTCGTCGGGGTCGTCGGCGCCCACCGTCAGGGCGACCAGCCGGCGCGTGGGGGTCTCGACGATACGGAGCTGGCGGCCGCCGTCCGCGGTGGAGAACCAGCCGTCGGACTCCGGTGCGAGTCCGAAATCGGTGTAGTAGGAGGCGGTTTCGGTGACATTGGGTACGCCCATGGTGATCGAGGCGAGGCGGTGCAGTGGCATGATCGAGGACCCTTACTTGGTTGCGGCGACGAAGGTCTGGTGGAGTTCACCGATGCCGGTGATCCAACTGTCGAGGTGCTCACCGGCCCGGAGGAATCGCTTGGGGTCACGCCCGGCGCCGATGCCGGCCGGGGTGCCGGTGAAGATGACGTCCCCGGGGTAAAGGGTGACGTTGCGGGACAATTCGGCAATGAGCGCGGCGATCGGGAAGATGAGGTCGCGGGTGCGTCCCTTCTGCATCTCCTCGCCGTCGATGCGGCAGCCGAGTTCGAGGTCGTCACGATTGTCGACCTCGTCGGCGGTGACGAGCCACGGTCCCTGCGGCGAGAACCCGGGGAAGGACTTGCCGAGTCCGAATTGCGGTGCCGGGCCCCGGGTCTGGGTGATCCTCTCGGAGATGTCCTGTCCGACGGTGAGTCCGGCGACGTGATCCCACGCCTGGTCCACCGGCACATCGGTGGCCTCGCGGCCGATGATCGCGACGAGTTCGACCTCCCAGTCGACGGCCCCGCCGTCGGGGATGACAACGGTGCTGTCGGGCCCGGAGAAGCTCGAGAGGTACTTGGTGAAGACCGGCGGAAGGTTCTCCGGGGAGTCGAAACCCGATTCGGCGGCATGCTCGTCGTAGTTCAGACCGATGGCGAAGACCTGCCGTGGGGCGGGCGACGGAGCGCCCAGTCTGGTGCGGTCGATCGCGGAGGAGGCTGCCGACGATCCGTCGAAAGATGCTGCCCACGAGACGACGTCGGCCCAACTTTGGTAGACGGACGTGAGGTCGGGGCCGAAGCGGCCGGCCGAGGCGGTGGCGATGTCGATGCCCCGTTCGGCGCCGGGCTCACCGATGATCAGTGTGGCCCAGCCGTCGCAGTTGGCGATGCGCATGGTGGTGAAGTCCTTTCGGGTGGGTGGGGTCAGACCATGGGTGTGATCGGCTGGTCGACGCCGAGGAGCGCCTTGCCGTACACCTCGTAGCTGACGGTCGGGGAGACGATGGCGTGACGTGCGGCCACTGCGGAGTCGCGCCAGATCCGCTGCAGCGGGCTGACTTCGGCGAAGGAGCCGGCGCCGTGTGCGGACAGCAGGATGTCGATCGCGCGGGTGACGCAGTCGGCGACGTAGCCGGTATCCGAGCGAACTCGGGAGCGGATCAGATAATCGGGGTAATCGCCCCGGGCGGCGGCTTCGTCGATGTCCGCAGCGGCTCGGTAAGCATGCAGGTGGGCGGTGTCGATGAGGCGAGCGGCCTCGGCGATCTGCAGCTGGAAAGCCGTCGACTCCTTCTGTGACGTGAAGAACGTGTAGGAGATCGGCTTCTTGGCTGCCTTGTCGATGACGAAATCCATTGCGGCCCGGCCCATACCGAGCTGTGGGCCGACGAGGACGAGTGCCAGCACCGGGATCAGCGCGGACCGGTACAGGTGTTCGTCGGTGAACGGGGTGGGATAGTTGCCGCCGAGGGCGGGCGGAACACTCGCACGCGGTGATCCGGAACGAAGATGTCGTCGGCGATCAGGCAGTTGCTGCCCGACGAACGCATGCCGGCGACGAACCAGGTGTCCTCGAAGTCCATGTCCGAGCGGGGAATCAGCGCGCACCCCTGGTCGACGACGTTGCCGTCCGCATCGGTGATCGGGATACCCATGACCGCCCAGGTGCAGTGGTAGGAGCCGGAGTTGTAGTACCACTTGCCACTCACCTGGTAACCGCCGTCGACCTTCCGGGTTTCCGCGGTCGGCGCGAGAACTCCCGACACCTTGGCGTCGAGATCGGCACCGAACACGTCGTCCTGCGCCTGCTCGCCCATGAGGCCGACGAGCCAGTTGCAGACGTTGGTGAGGGTGACGACCCACGACGTGCCGCCATCGGCCTCGGCGACTGCCGCCGAGACGTCGAGCATGGTACGCATCGAGGTTTCGTAGCCGCCATACCGTTTGGGCACCGAGATCTTGAACAGTCCGGCATCGGTGAGTGCCGCGATGCTCTCCTCGACGACTCGGCGATCCTTCTCGCCCGGGGCGGCGTTGGCCGCGAGGAGCGGTTTGAGCTCGCGGGCTCGGGCGACGAGCTCGGCGTCGGTGGGGGTGGGGTTGGTGTTCGTGGTGGCGGGGGATGTGGCGGTGGCGGTCATTGTTGTTCTCCTGGTTGGGGTTTGGGGTTTGGGGTTTGGGGTTTGGGGTTTGGGGGTGGGGCCGGTGGTCTCGATGCGCTCGCTCGCAAGCCCGCGGGCTTACTCCTTGGATCGAGTAAGGGAGGAGCTTGCGACGACCGCATCGAGATCGATCAGCGAAAAGGGCTGCGACTCTTCCCAGCCCACGCCGGCCGCCTGTGCGGCCCAGGCTACCTACTCGAAGATTCCCTCCCCGCTGATCGAGTAAGCGAGCGAGCTTGCGAGCCCGCGCATCGAGATCACCGAGCGGCAGAGTGCCGAATCAGCCTGCGCAGGCGGTGATCTGGTCGATGATGGGTGGGCGTACGCGGGTGGCGAACCGCGAGTGGGTGCCGAAGGTGCGGTGGCCGTAGACGAGTGGGGGACGGTGGGTAGATGAGGCGTGGCGGACGGCGCCGATGAGGAGCAGGTGGTCGCCGGCTTCGACGGTGCGCCAGAGGTCGCAGGCGGCCCAGCCGGCGGTGTCGTCAAGGCGGGGCAGGTCGTCGCTCATCGACCACGGTGTGTCCGCGAAGCGATCGGCGCCGCGGGTGGCGAAGGAGACCGCGACGCCGTCCTGGCCGGAGTTGAGGACGTTCACGCCGAAGCGTCCGGAGGTGAGGATGCGGGTCAGCAGGCCCGACTTCCTGTCCAATGCGATCGACAGCAAAGCGGGCCGAAGCGACAGCGACGCCAGCGAGCTCACCGTCGCGCCATGGGGTCCGTCGCCGTCAGCGGTAGTGATCACCGTGACGGGTGCGCACACGCCGGCCATCAGGTCGCGGAAATGTTGGTCCAGCATCGTCTGGCACCTCCTAATTAATAATGATTAATTGCGTGAGTCACACTGTGCCTGTGATGCGCCACACTTGTCAAGAGGGTCGTGGGAATTAATCATGATTTTCTTCGGCAGGCGAGACATGCCGGTCTAGCTGCGCAGACGGTGCCTAGGCGGTCGGCTCAGCTGTTGATCGACGGGGAGTCGCTGGTATCCGCCAGCGGGGCGCGAAGCATCATCGAGGGGTCGGTGCGGCGGAGAGCGTCGATCGCGCCCGCCTCGTCACGACTGCTCAGGGCGACGACGAAGTCGTCGATGACTGCCGCGAACTCGTCGAGGTAGACCGCGACCTTGCTGTCGTGGCCGTCGTCTTCGGTCTGCTGCAGGTGTGCACGAACGTGGGAGGTACCGACGTCCATGATGGACAGGTACAGGCTGTCGAGGAGCTGGCTGCGACCCAGACCGGCGAAGTGCTCGTGCACATTCCATGCGGCCCAGATGAATCCGGCGACATCGTGTGCGTCATGCGCCCGGTGGACGTCGGAGAGCAGATCGTTGAAGGCCGCGATGTCGTCGTCGGTCAGATTGGGCATCACCTCGGAAACGAGCAAGGGCGCCAGCGCATCTCGGATCTGAATCGACTCGGGCAGGGCCGTCGCGTCGCCTGCGGCTTCCCGGAACCAGCCGTTCATCCGGGACAGCGGCGGGGGTTCGGCGGCGAAGATGCCGCCGCCCGGGCCTGGTCGCGACGTGATCACCCCGCGTTCGAGGGCGAGTTTGATGGCCTCGTTGATGGTGCCGACCGACACCTTGCACACCTGGCGCAGGTCGTCCTTGCTGCCGATCCGTTCGCCGGACTGGTGATCGCCGGCCAGGCGGGCGATCTTGTTCGCGGCCAGTTCCGCGCGGGACAGTCCCACCGTCACCGTGCCCGGCAATTTCATTGGGCTACGCCAGATCTCGCGTGTCAGGGCGGGGATATCGGGAGCTTCCGGCGGTTCCGATGCGTCGACGGGGGAGGTCTCGGTCATGGTGTCCTCAGCCTTGCACCAGATCGGGTCGCACTCGGGTCCGGCGACGAATGAGGCAATCGTACCGAAACGATCGTGATTGATTCCGTCCGCGCGATCTCAGGCGGCGGTGACCGCGACAGAATCGGTGTCGGTGACGTCGATGATCCACGCGGCGACGGTGTTGGCGGCATAGTCGACAACCAGAATCTGGATCACGCCTCCGACGACCGGTCCGAACGTGAGTCGGGCGAGGTCGCCGGACAGATCGCCGACCTCGTCACTCACGCCGGCGGTATCGCGGGCCTGCACCGCCGTCACCAGTTGGTAGGAGTCGATGCCGAGGCTGACGTAGTTGACGGCGGTGCCCAGGCCCGGGACCCACACCACGATCGACGACGCGAACGCCTCCCATTGGTCTTCCCATGCCTGCGAGTCGGGGTCCCAGGTGGTCGGCGGCAACGCGATGGTCGGGATCAACGACGACCACCAGTCGTCCGACGACGTGGTGGCGGACGCGGCGACCCGGGTGGTGGAGGTCGACGCACCGAGCGTCAGGTTCTGCAGCACTGCGATGAGCGACGCGGGGACGGACGAGTCGGTGCCGGCCAGGCTGGCGCCCGTCGACGGATCGACCAGGTCGGTTGCCGCGCGGAGGACGGGGGTGTCGACCGGCGCGGCGGACGGGTCGGATTCGGTGCTGTCGGCGGGTGAGGTCGTGACCTGCTCGACGGCAGTCATCTCGGTGGTTGGCGTCCTCGTGGTGTCGTCGGGTGTCGACGGGGTCGCGGAGCTGTCGGGTGTCGACGCGGACGTGGTGGGACCGGCTGATCCGGGGGAGGCCGCGGGATCGGTCGAGCCGGTGCCGGTTGCGGGATCGGCCGGCAACGCTGTCGGGGCGTCGGTGTCATCGATCGGCGCGCCGGCCCGGGACGTCGAAGAGTCTGGAGCGGGTGAGCCGGCGGCGGGCTCGTCAGGTGGAGGCGAGGCAGGTGCAGACAGGGTGCCGTCAGATGGTGAGTCGGCGGATGCTCCGCTGGTGTCGGTCCCGGTTTGCGAGCTGTCGACCTCAGGTGCGCCAGTCGAATCGGTCGATCCGCCCGACTCCGCACCCGCCCCGGTCGTCGAATCGGTCCCGGAGGATTTCTCGGCGCCGCCGGAGCTGCCCGAGCCGTCGGCCGGCGCGCCGGAACCGTCGGAAACGGAGCTCGCACCGCCGGCCGATCCGGTGGTGGCGCCGTCGTCGGCCATTGCGTTGCCGGCTCCGAGTGCCATCAGCGATGCCGCCGCCACTCCGATCGCCGCGGCGAGCAATCGGGTTCGACGTGGCAGGGCGGCCGGTGACGCTGTCATGAGGCGATTCTCTCCGGTCGTGGCGGGTTCGGCAAAACGAGGCGGCCACGCAAAGCGGTTGCGGCACAGATGAAACACTGTGTACTGCGGATCCGGGGGTGATCTCGTATCATGCCCTCGGTCGCCGCCGCGCGCGCTCCGCGGCGATCTGCCGACGCCGATCCTCGACTACCTTGAGGGCGGAGCCGAGCCCACGAATCGTGTGCCACCACTGTTGACGTTCGTCCTGCAACCGCGCGGCCTCGCGCGTGTCCCCACGGCCGAGTGCCTCGGCTTCTGCCGCTTGGCATCGCCGGGCATTGCGGGCGCAATGCTTCAGGTATCGCAGCATGGTCCGAGTGTTGTAACCACACATCGCGGCGACGACGACGGCGTCGACGTCGGACCTGTCATGCAGCAGGTCGAGTACTCCACCCACCCCGGCCGGCGCATCGGCTTCGATCGTGGGCCGATCGGCCATCTGCGCCGAAGGGCTGCAATTGATTTCGATGTCGCGGGCGTGATCGCGAATGAAGGCGAACCAGATGGCCAGTGCCGACGCCAGATTGGCGGGGTGAAACACCGAGCATTCGATCCGCATGCTCGCGAGCAGCTGTCCGCCTTCGATGCTCACCGTCACACCCGGCCATCGGTCCGCGTTCGCGGCGAGAAACAGCGCGGCTTCTGCCGGGTCGCCGATGCGATCACACATCACCGTGTGGCATTCCATCGCCGCGAAATCCGGAATGGTACGCAGCCGTGATCTCGTCGGGTGGGTGGGCAGCGGAATCTCGCCGTCGTCGTCGACGTGGACGACGACACCGGTCATCGCGGCCAGTGCCTCGACGGCCAGCTGATGCAGTTCGGTGGCGTCCTGCGGCATCACCGAGAACTCCAGCGCCGGTTCGACGGGAACCGAAGCCGGTTGGACGTCATCTTTTTCGGTCATCAGGCTGGGGTGCAGCACGGCGCATACCTCACGCAGCGCGCGCACGCTGACGTCGGCGAGATGATCCACCCGCCGTCGGCCGGTCTCGACGATCATGTCGCCGCCTCGCAGCTCACGCCATCCGTCGGAACCCAGAGCCGCCCGATTCGCCGCCAGGCGAGTGGCGTCGTGGTGAGCGCTGCACCGCAGCCGGCAGCGGTATCGGCGAGCGGACGTGACGCCGAGTGCCATCGTCGACTCCGGGTCGTCGTCGAACGGACCGAAGTGGATCTCGTCGCCACGCTCGAGCATCGCGAGGCGGTCGCCGAGGTCGATGCGGAAACGGCGCCACGCCGCTTCGATCTCGTTGTCGAAATCCGTCTGAGTCATGCCGACCCCTCTCGTTCGCAGGATGGGGAGCGTCGCCGCTCGACCCGATAGCCCTGCAGGCTACGACGGGGGTCCGACAATTGATCGTCTGCGCAGTTCAGGGGGGCAAGTACTCGGTTCGGGGTGCAGGTAGTGGCCCGAAACAAACTCGGGTGGTGCGGTGCTCGTTCTTTTGCCGAGCCGACGCCGCAGACTTCTGGGTGTGCAGAAGAACCCACCCGAAGTTCACGCGCACATGTGCTCGGCGTTCTGATCGACGCCCGGCCAGGGCGGAGTCGGCTACCCCGCGCCGACTTCGTCCGCCGCCGGCGCGGGCGCGTCGACCGTGCTGGCGCGCACCACCAACTCGGGCTGGAACATGGTGTGTTCGGGACTGCGCCGCGACGACGATCCTGCCGCGGCCACCAGCAGTTCCACGGCGGTCGCCCCGATCCGCGCCGTGGGCTGGCGCACCGACGACAGCGGCACGACAGCCGACCGGGCGAAGTCGATGTCGTCGTAGCCGATGAGCGCGACGTCCCGCGGCACCCGCACGTCACCGAGCATCGTCAGGGCTTGCAGGACCCCGATCGCGAGGAGGTCGTTGGCACAGAAGACGGCATCCGGGCGGTCGGCCGGAGACCTGCGTTGCAGCTGTTCCCCTACCTCGCGCCCGGCCAGCACGCTCAACGAGGGGGTGTCGATGACCTCGAGGGTGGCCCCCGGGGTGTCGGCGATGGCGAGCTCGGCCCCGCGTCGACGGTCGGCGACCTGCCGCAACGTCGACGGACCTCCGACGTAGGCGATCCGTCGCCGGCCGTTGTCCAACAGATGCGCGACGGCGAGCCGACCGCCCGCGATGTCGTCGACGGCCACCGAATCGAACGGCGTGCCTGTTCCGTCGCGATCGACCAGCACGACCGGAGTGCCGCGCTCGCGGAGACCGTCGAGACGATCGAGGTCGTCGCCGACCGGCGACACGAGTACGCCGAAGACCCGCTGTTCGTCGAAGGTGTCGATGTAGGTGCGTTCGCGGCCCGGGTCGTCGTCGGAGGTACCGAGCAGCACGGTCAGGTCGTGATCGCCGGCGGCGCGTTCCGCGGACCGCGCGATGTCGGTGAAGAACGGGTTGCCGACGTCGAGCACGACAAGCCCGATGCACCGCGACCGTCCGGCACGCAGCTGGCGTGCGGCGTCGTTGCGCACGAAGCCCAGTTGCGTGATCGCCGCGTGCACCCGTTCGACCGTCGCGGGCGCCACCTTGTCGGGCGAGTTGAGCACGTTGGACACCGTGCCGACCGACACTCCTGCCGTCGCGGCGACGTCCCGCATGCTCACACCCACGGCCTCCATCTCATCACGACGGACCTCGCGCAGGGCGTCGAGTGGGCGCCACTTCCCGTCGAGTGGGCGTCGATCGGCGTCGAGTGGGTAGCCGCGGGCCGGGGGCGTGCCCGGTTGACACCTACCGAATGGCGCCCGGTCGACGGGGGACGGCGCCCGGTCGACGGGAAGCGGCGCCCGGTCGACGGACTACGACGCGAGGGCGCGCACCCGCGGGTGATACTGCTGCGGCGGGAAACGGTCGGCGACCAGGCTGCGCAACGCCTGCAGGTCTCCGTCGACGAGACCGTGGGCGCGGGCGGCGATCAGCACGTTGCCCAGCGCGGTGGCCTCGACGGGTCCGGCGAGCACCGGCAGGCCGAGACGATCGGCGGTGAGCTGACACAGCAGCCGATTCTGTGATCCACCACCGACCATGTGGACGCGCCGGACGTCGGTGCCGGAGAGTTGCGCGGCCTGCCGAACGCCGTCGGCGAAGGCGGCAGCCAGGCTGTCGACGATGACCCGGACGATCTCGGCGTGCGTGATCGGGGCCCGCAGTCCGCGATCGGCGTACCAGCCGCGGATGCGGCCGGGCATGTCGCCGGGCGGGAGGAACACCGGGTCGTCGGTGTCGAAGACATCGAACGCCGCCGGCACGTCGGCGGCCTGGGCGAGGAGCTCGGCGAGGTCCGCACGATACCCTTCGCGCTCGTAGTGGCGCAGTGTCTCGCTCAACAACCACAGGCCCATCACGTTGTGCAGGAAACGAATCCGCCCGTCGGCGCCGACCTCGTTGGTGAAGTTCGCCACCTGGGCCGCCGGGGTGACGACTGGTGACGGAAGCTCGACACCGACCAATCCCCATGTCCCGCAGGAGATGTAGGCGGAGGACTCGGGGTCCATCGGGATGGCGGCGACGGCGGATGCGGTGTCGTGGGAGGCCACCGAGGTGACGGTGGTGGCGCGGTCGAGACCCAGCCCGTCGGCGACCTGCGGGACGAGCGGGCCGAGCGGGGTGCCGGGTTCGATGATCTCGGGGAACAGATCGAGCGGCAGGTCGAGGCGCTCGAGAAGCGCGCGGTCCCACTGGCCGGTGCTGCTCAGCAACCCGGTGGTCGACGCGTTGGTGCGCTCGGTGGCCCGAATCCCGCTGAGCCAGTAGTTGATCAGATCCGGAATCAGGAGTGCGGAGTCGGCGGCCTCCAGCATGCCGTCGGCCTGCTCGGCCGCGAGTTGGTAGACCGTGGTGAACGGCAGGAACTGTAATCCGTTGCGCGAATACAGTTCCTCCGCCCCGATCCGCTCGTGCACCAACTCGACACCGAGAAGCGTGCGGTCATCCCGATAGTGATGCGGCAACCCCACCATCCGGCCGTCACGCAGCAGCCCGTAATCCACCGCCCAGGAGTCGACTCCGATGCCGACGAGGTTGTCGCAGTGCCGCCCGGCCTCCGCCAGTCCCGCACACGCCCTGCCGTACAGACCGGGCAGATCCCAGTGCATGGCGGTGCGGTGCCCGTTCCACAGGTGCACCGGGTCGTTACCGAACCGGGCGACCTGCTCGAGTTCCAGGCGGCCGGGACCGATATCGGCGACCATGACCCGGCCGCTGGTGGCGCCGAGGTCGATGGCTGCGACCTGTCCGGACCGGACGGTGGTACTCATCGCAGGAAGGCGGCGGCGACGCCGGCGTCGACCGGCACGTGCAGCCCGGTGGTGTGCGAGAAGTCCGAACTGCACAGCGCGAAAGCGGCATTGGCGATGTTCTCCGGCAGCACCTCACGCTTGAGCAGGGTGCGCTGGGCATAGAACTTGCCGAGGTCCTTCTCCTCGACTCCGTAGACGGCGGCGCGCTGCGCTCCCCAGCCGCCGGCGAAGATCCCGGAGCCGCGGACGACGCCGTCGGGATTGATGCCGTTGACCTTGACGCCGTGCTCGCCGAGTTCGGCGGCCAGCAGCCGAACCTGGTGCGCCTGGTCGGCTTTCGTCGCCGAGTAGGCGATGTTGTTCGGACCGGCGAACACCGAGTTCTTCGACGATATGTAGAGGATGTCGCCGCCGAGTCTCTGGTCGATCAGCGCCCGTGCGGCCGCCTTGGACACCAGGAACGACCCGCGTGCCATGACGTTGTGCTGCAGATCCCAGTCGGCAGCGGTGGTGTCCAGCAACGACTTCGACAACGACAGCCCGGCGTTGTTGACCACGATGTCGATACCGCCGAAGGCCAGCACGGTCGCGTCGATCGCCGACTGCACGGCGGCCTCGTCGGTGACGTCGGCGGCGACACCGACCGCGACGTCGGCGTTACCGATATCCTGAGCGGCCGCTTGCGCTTTCGCTGCATCGAGGTCGGCGATGACGACGCACGCACCCTCCGCCGCGAGCCGCGCGGCGATCGCCTTGCCGATCCCGGACGCGGCACCGGTCACCAGGGCGATCCTCGTGGCCAATGGCTTGGGCTCGGGCATGCGGGCGAGCTTGGCCTCCTCCAGCGCCCAGTACTCGATACGGAACTTCTCCGACTCGTCGATCGGGGAGTACGACGAGACGGCCTCGGCGCCGCGCATCACATTGATGGCATTGAGGTAGAACTCGCCGGCCACCCGCGCGGTCTGTTTGTCCTTGCCGTAGCTGAACATTCCGACCCCGGGGACGAGCACGATGGCCGGGTCCGCGCCGCGCATGGCGGGGCTGCCTGTGATCGCGTGCCGCTCGTAGTAGGCGCGGTAGTCCACGCGGTAGGCCTCGTGCAACGCCGTCAGACGCTCCTTGCACTCGTCGATCGTCGCCGACGCCGGCAGGTCGAGCACCAGCGGCTTGACCTTGGTTCGCAGGAAGTGATCCGGGCAGCTGGTGCCGAGTTCGGCAAGTCGGGGATGTTCACTGCCGGTGAGGAATTCGAGCACGGGTGCGGCGTCTGTGAAGTGGCCGACCTGCGGCTTGTCGGCCGACGCCAGGCCGCGGATGAACGGGGCGAGCGCGGCGGCCTTGGCGAGCCGCTCGTCGTCGGGTAGCGAGTCGAAGCCGTCGATCGGTGCGCCGAAGGGTTGCGGCTTTCCGTTGGCGGAGATGAACTTCTCGGCGGTCTCGATGATCTCGCGCGAGTGGGATTCGGCCTCTTCGGAGGAGTCGCCCCAGGCGGTGATGCCGTGGCCGCCGAGGATGCAGCCGATGGCTTGCGGATTCTCGCGCTTGATCTGCGAGATGTCCAGGCCGAGTTGGAATCCGGGCCGCCGCCACGGGACCCAGACGACACGGTCACCGAAGATGTTGCGGGTCAGATCTTCTCCGTCGGCGGAGGTGGCGATCGCGATACCGGAGTCAGGGTGCAGGTGATCGACGTGGGCGGCGTCGACGAGACCGTGCATGGCGGTATCGATCGACGGTGCCGCACCGCCTTTGCCGTGCAGGCAGTAGTCGAAGGCGGCGACCATCTCGTCTTCGCGGTCGAGGCCCGGGTAGACATCGGCGAGTGCGCGCATCCGGTCCAGGCGCAGGACGGCCAGGCCGTCGGCGGTCAGGGTGCCGAGGTCGCCGCCGGAACCCTTGACCCACAAGAGGTCGACGTCTTCTCCGGTGACGGGGTCGGTCTCGGTGCCCTTGGCGGAGGTGTTGCCGCCGGCGTAGTTGGTGTTCTTCGGGTCGGCGCCGAGTCGGTTGGATCGGGCGATCAGCGCGGCGACGGTCGGGTTGATGGTCATCGAAGTATCTCCTGTGATGGCAGTGGACGGGGAGGCTCAAGCGCCCCAGGATGATTGGGTACCGCCGATGCGTTCGGCGGCGATCCTTTCGGCATAGCCGGATTCGGCGAAGGCGCGCATCGGATCGACCGGAAGTCCCTGAGCCGCACGACGTTCGGCGAGCATCGGTCGGACGTCGGTGTAGAAGGCGTCCATGAAGACGGCGTTGGCGCCCAACACATCTCCGGCCTCCTGTGCGGCGGTCAGGGCGTCGGTGTCGACGAGCAGCGCACGCGCGGTCATCTCCTGCACGTTGAGAACCGACCGGATCTGGCCGGGGATCTTCTCCTCGACGTTGTGGCACTGATCGAGCATGAGGGCGACGGTCGAATCGTCGTCCAGGCCGCCACCGCGGATCACCTCGAAGAGGATGCGGAACAGTTGGAATGGATCGGCGGCTCCGACGATGAGGTCGTCGTCGGCGTAGAACCGCGAGTTGAAGTCGAACGATCCGAGCTTTCCGAGGCGCAGCAACTGCGCGACGATGAACTCGATGTTGGTGCCGGGAGCATGGTGCCCGGTGTCGAGGCAGATCGCGGCACGCTCGCCGAGCGCGGTCACCTGGGCGTACGAGGTGCCCCAGTCGGGGACGTCGGTCATGTACGTCGCGGGCTCGAAGAACTTGTACTCCAGCACGAGTCGCTGGTTCTCGCCGATGTGCTGGTAGATCGTCGCGAGCGACTCGGCCAGGCGGTCCTGGCGGCCACGGATGTCGCCCTGTCCGGGATAGTTGGTGCCGTCGGCGAGCCAGATCTTGAGATCCTCCGATCCGGTCTGCTCCATGATCTCGATGCAGGCCAGGTGGTGGTCGATCGCCTTCTGCCGCACCGTCTTGTCGGTGTGGGTGAGGCTGCCGAACTTGAAGTCGTCGTCCTGGAAGGTGTTGGAGTTGACGGTGCCCAACGTGACTCCCTGGTCGGCGGCGTAGCGGCCCAGGGCGGCGTAGTCGTCGACGGTGTCCCACGGAATGTGCAGTGCGACAGTCGGTGCGAGGCCGGTGAGGCGATGGACGGTGGCGGCGTCGGCGATCTTCTCCTGCACGGTGCGCGGTGTCCCGGCCGTGCCGAACACCTTGAAGCGGGTGCCGGAGTTGCCGAAGGCCCACGAGGGCAGTTCGATGGCGAGGTTGTCGAGGAGGTTGAGGTCGGGGGCGGTCATCGGAAGTCCTTGGGAGAGTGGGGTTTCATGCGGAGCCGGGGCAGAGCCGACCGACTCCGCATGAAACGTTTCAATCGAGTGGGTGGATCAAGCGACGGTGCGGATGTCGGCCGGCGTCTGGGTGGGGAGGTCGGCGGTGGAGATCGGGGCGGGAACCGCGGGGTCGACCGGGGCGCCGTAGCGTTCGATCTCGATCTGCTGCAACGTCTTTCCTTGGGTCTTGGGTGCAAACACCGCGCCGATGATCAGTGCGACGGTGAGCAGTCCGACGAGGAGTGAGCCGACGACGGGAAGGCCGACGGCGGCGAGCAGTGTCGGGAAGAAGTAGCTGAGCAGGCCGGTGAAGGTGCGGACGACGAAGAACATGACACCCTGTGCGCTGGCGCGGTACGGCGTGGCGAACAGTTCGCTGGCCCACAGGCTGTAGAACGCCTGGGCGCCGATGCCCGAGGAGATGCCCCAGAGGACGGCGAAGGCCAGCATGGTCGGGACGCCGCTGCCGGTGAACGCCACCAGGATGATCCAGCCGAGGATGCCGAGTGCCGCGCCGATGACGTAGAGCAGGCGCTGCGACATCCGGTCGGCGTAGCGCATGAAACCGAAGTACGTGGCGGCCACGGTGCAGCCCCAGACGAGCACCTGCAGCAGGTTCTGCTGGACCGCGCTGTGCAGGCCGGCGGTGTCGTAGACCCGAGGCATGAAGATGCCGGCCTGGCCGGCGACGGTGTTCCAGAACAGGTAGATGCCGCCGAGGAAGAGCAGAGCGGTGATGTTCACCTTGCGCGAGAACAGCCCGCGCAGACCGCGGGCGCCGACCGCGGAACGGAGCTCGCGCGTCTCACCTCGACCCTCTTCCTTCCAGATCTTGGACTCGTGCAGGCCTTGCCGAATCCACCAGACGACGGCGGCGACGACGAACAGGTGCAGGAAGATGATGCGCGAACCCATGAGTCCGAGTGGTGCGAGTGCAGCGGCGAGGGCGAAGCCGATCAGTGGTCCGATCGACCAGGCAAGCTGTGCGGTACCGACGTGTTTGGCGCGTTCGGTGGTGGGCGCCTGTTCGGCGATGTAGGTCCACGAGGCGGGGACGCCCGCGCCGACGGCGATACCGGTGATCACGAAGGCCGCGAGCAGCATGCCGAAGTTCAGGGCGAAGGCAGCCATCAGGACGCCGGCCATGTAGACCAGAAGATCGTAGGTGTAGATCGCCTTGCGGCCGAAGCGGTCGCATAGCGGGCCGCCGAGCGCGGCGCCGATGGCTGCGCCGAACGCGTTGGCGGACAGCGCGGCGAGCAGGCCGACGGCGAAATTGCTGATGCCGAAGGCCTCCTGCCAGAACGTGAGGCTTGTCGCGATCGCGATGATCGAGCCGGCTTCGATGTAGTTGGACATCGCGACCGAGATGGTCGCTCGCCATCCGGTGGTGGAGCGTGCTCCGATTTTCATGGTCGTTCCTCGGGTCGGGTTTCAGTAGAGAGGGTCGGGCGGTGCGGGGTCAAGGGGTGCGTGGGTGATGGGGCCACCTTCCTCACTCGAGATGGAAGTACTCGACGAGCTGGTTTCGGATGTTGTCCGGGTTCGAGTCGGTGTCCACCGCGGACTGGAAGTATTCGGCCATCTGCGCCTGCCACTTCTCGTTGATCGCGGTCGCGGACATCGCGGTGGTGGCGCGCTCGAAATCGTCGGTCTCCAGGTAGCCGACGACGAGACCGTCGTCGGGACGCAGGAACAGCGAGTAGTTACGCCAGCCGGTCTCGCGCAAGGCGTCGAGCATCTCGGGCCAGACCTCGGTGTGGGCCTCGAGGTAGTCGTCGACACGCTCGGGCTTGATCTGCAGCAGGAAGCACACTCGCTGGGTGTCGGTCATGTCGGGTGCTCCTTCTGTGGCGGAATGTTTCACATGAATCGTCGTGTTTGAAACGTTTCAATTCGTGATTGGAGCCACAGTAGGGCATGCGCTGTGATGCGTCAAGAGTTCTCGACGGCGTCGGCTGAGCCCACCTTGCGTCGAGTGGGCGTCGATCGTCGTCGAGTGGGTCGGAGGACTGTGGCCACTCGACGCCGTGCATGGTGGGAGGTTGGCTGAGGTGTGCACTGTCGACGCGGAAGGGCGCCCAGTCGACGGACACGGGCGCCCAGTCGACGGGGACGGGTGCCCAGTCGACGGGGACGGGCGCCCAGTCGACGGGGCGGGGCCGGGGGACGGTCGGCGCGGGCGCCCCACCCGGCGAGTGGGGCGCCCGCGGTGGGAGCGGCTACATCGCGGGCGGCATCAGCACCGTGTCGATGAGGTAGACGGTTGCGTTGGCGGTCTTGATGCCACCGCAGACAACGCCGGCGTCGTTGACCTTCCAGTCCTGGCCCGACCCGGTGACGGTCACGTTCTGACCCTCCAGGGTCTTGTGCTCACCGGCAATGTCCGCAGGCGGAATCTGGCCCGAAACAACATGGTAGGTCAGGATTTTCGTCAACAGATCCTTGTCGGTCTTGAGTTGGTCGATCGTCGCCGGTGGGAGCTTGGCGAACGCGTCGTCGGTCGGCGCGAACACCGTGTACTGCCCGTTGTTGAGCGTGTCCACGAGATTCACCTGAGGGTTGAGCTGCCCGGAGACAGCCGCGGTCAGCGTCTTGAGCATCGGGTTGGCGGCAGCCGCGGTCGCGACCGGTGCGGTGGCCATGCCATCGACCGACGCCGGGCCCGTCGGGTTGGCCTGGGCGTATGCGGCGCAACCCGGTCCGACCAGTCCGCTCGCCGGCGTGGCCATGCTGGTGCTGGGCATCATGCTCGTGGCCATCGACCCCGACGTCATGCCGGACATCGGCGCCATGCTCGTGGTGCCGCCCGACGACGAGGTGTCGTCAGACGAACATCCCGCGACCACTCCCACGGCGAGAATCGCTCCGGACGCCGCCATCAGGGCGCGCTGCATTCGGTTGAGAGCCATGATCATCCAATCTGTCGGTGATGAACCCACCACCTGGCAGGTCTCAAGAGGCATTCGCAGACAACGGATTTCCGGATGGGTCGGAGTTTTTGTCCTCGGATCCGCCATCCGCTAGGCGATCTCCCGCGAATGCCCCACGAGAGTGCTCCGGACAACGACCGGTGCGCGGTGCTCTGGCGCGTCGGTGTGGGAGGAGATCGCCATGTACACACGTTTCGAGGACGACGTTCGGGGTGCGCTGGCCGGAATGGTGGCGGTGACCGCCGGCGTGGTGGCGGGTGAACTTGCGGCACTCGCCGTCTCGCCGTTCGCGTCGCCCTATCACGCCGTCGCGGCGTTTCTGGTGGACCACGCGCCGGCCGCGGCCCGTGAGTTCGCCATCGACCGGTTCGGGACCAGTGACAAGGCCGCCTTGATGATCGGTGTCGGCGCGGTGATGATCGTGCTGGCAGCCGGTGCCGGCGTGCTCGAGTCGCGTCGTCGTCCTCTGGGACTGGTCGTGATCGGGGGGTTCGTCGCGTTCGCGGTGGTGGCCGAGATCTCGCGCCCGACGGTGCATTGGACCTATCTGGTGCCGCCTCTGGTCTCGGGCGTGGTGGCGGCCGCGATCCTCGTCGTGCCGTGCCCACCGACGGTGGCGGAAACCGGATCCGGTGAGGCGCAGGCTCGGCACGCAATGTCACGCCGCCGGTTCATCGGTGGGGTGGCCGTGTGTGCGGTGGTGACGGCCGTCGGTGCCGGTGCGGTCCGACAGATCGGCCGGGCCGGCGGCGTGATTGCCGAGCGGATGCGCCTCGCCTTGCCGAGCCCCCGGTCGGCCGCCCGCGCGATTCCGTCCGGGGTCGACGTGAAGCTTGATGGCGCAACGCCATTCGTGACGAGCAATGCGGACTTCTACCGTATCGACACCGCGCTGCAGGTACCTCAACTGAGCCCGCGGGACTGGCGGTTACGTATTCACGGGATGGTCGACCGCGAGATCACACTCCACTGGGAGGACCTGCTCTCGATGCCCGCGATCGAACGCATCATCACACTCACGTGCGTGTCCAACGAGGTGGGTGGCGATCTGGCGAGCACCGCGCGCTGGCTGGGCGTGCCGATGAGCGAGGTCCTCTCGCGCGTCGGGGTGCACGCCGACGCCGACATGCTGCTCGCCACCAGCGTCGACGGGTGGACGTCGGGCACACCCATCTCGACGGTCACCGACGGCCGCGACGCCCTGCTCGCGATCGGCATGAACGGTCAACCGCTACCGCTCGAACACGGTTATCCGGTGCGGCAAGTGGTGCCCGGACTGTACGGATTCGTGTCCGCGTGCAAATGGGTCGTCGACTGGGAGATCACGAGATTCGATCGCGCCCAGGCGTATTGGACCAAACGCGGATGGGGTGTGCGGGCGCCGATCAAGACGGCGTCTCGGATCGACCGGCCCGCGCCGCTGTCGCGGCATCGGCCGGGCCGAATCGTCGTCGCGGGCACCGCCTGGGCGCAGCATCGCGGTATCGGTGGTGTGGAGGTGCGGGTCGACAACGGGGCCTGGGAACCAGCGACATTGGCGACCGAATACTCGAAAGACACGTGGCGACAGTGGTTCTGGACATGGGATGCGACGCCGGGGCAACACACCCTGTACTGTCGCGCCACCGACAGTACAGGATCCACCCAGCCCGAACGTCGGGTGGCGCCGATCCCCGACGGCGCCACCGGTTGGCACAGCAGGGTATTCCGGATCGATCAGTGACCGATCAGCGGATTCCCTCCCAGAGGCGCCGCTCGTCACCATCGGGGTCGCTTGTGGCAGTGACGGTTTCGGTCAGGATGCCCACGGTGCGGTCGGTCAGGTCGTAGGCGTTCCAGCCCGGATCGCCGGTGGTGACGAAGTCGACCCAGACGCGGTGGATGGTGTCGGCCGCGGCTTGCGACGGATTCGGGCCGACGAGTCCGGCGGACGCCGGCAGATGCGCGGTGTCGAAGACGAACGGGATCTCTGTCGCGTGCGCACTGCCGAGGCGATCGTTGTCGGCGGGGGAGAGGAGGTCGAACCGGTACACGAATGTGGCTGCTCTGCCACGGTTCACCCGTGTCTCGGCGACTCGCAGTGCGGGGATGCCGAAGAACCAGTCGGTGACCAGCGCGGCCATCACGTCGCCGGGGCTGCCCTGCGGCCGATTCGCGCGGTAGACGTTCACGCCGTCCTCGGACAGCCCGTACATGCCGGCCCCGGCCACCAGCATCGTATCGTCGACGTGATCGATCGCGCCGGGCGCGACGAGGAACAATCGGGATTCGTCGCGGGTGGAACCGGTCAGCACGGGGATGTCGTCGCTGGCTCCATCACCGATGGCCTCGAGCGGATCGACGGGGAGCGTGGACTCATCGAGAACCGGAGCAAAAGGCAAGAGGGTGAGGGCAAGTGAGCCCCACTTGGCGGGATCGGCGCCCGATTGCACCTCGGTGACCAGAGCGGCGCCCGCGCGGACCACCTGCTCGATCGGCAACGCCATGATCGCAGCGCGGTCGGGTTCGACACCCAACACCTCGGCGAGGCGCTGCCCCACCGCTGTCGCGATCTCCGGGGCAAGCGTGTGGGCGGTCGCGCCGGATTGCGTGATCGCCTGGGCAAAAAGGCCTTTCGCTGCCGGCATGGCGAGCAGGGTACTGACGCTCATGGCGCCCGCCGACTCGCCGGCCACCGTCACCCGGGCGGGGTCACCCCCGAATGCGGCGACGTTGTCGCGTACCCAGCGCAGCGCGGCGACCTGATCCTGCAATCCGATGTTGGCGATGCCGTCGTCGAGGAACAGGAAGCCGTCGGCCCCGAGGCGGTAGTTGACCGACACCAGGACGACGCCGTCCCGGGCGAAAGCGGTGCCGTCGTATGCCTCTACCGAGTTGGAGCCGTTCATGAACGATCCGCCGTGAATCCACACCAGTACCGGCAGTGATCCGGACGTGTCGGGCGTCCAGACACTGACGTTGAGGCACTCGTCTCCGGGGATCGTCACCTCGTGCAGGATGCGGGCGTAGGCGGGCGGGTAGTCGCCCTTCGGGACGGTGGGACCGAACTCGGTGGCGTCGCGGACGCCGTTCCACGGCGGGGCGGGCTGCGGCGGTTGCATCCGGTTGGCGCCGAAAGGGGCTGCCGCGTAGGGGATACCGGCGAACCGCAGGACCCCGTGCTCGACGGTCCGGCCTTCGACCCGCCCGCCTGTGGTGCTGACGACCGGATGTGATGTTTCGGCTGGGGTGACGGTGGACATGGGTGGGGGCTCCTCACTTCGATGTGATGGTGGCGTCAGATGCGGGTGGGCGCACGGCCGAACACCATGGACTCCTCGATGTCGTCGCGGTAGTGCGCGATGGCATCGCGGTAGTAGTTGTGGCGGACCTTCCATGGTCCGGAGGTCCCCGACTTCGGCAGCGCGTCGGGTGAACGTTCGACGTAGCCGGCCTGGAGATCCCACAGCGGCGTGCCCGCCATCGACGTCTCCCCGAGGTGCGGATAGGCATGGGTGTAGGCGTGGGCATCCATGTAGCTCAACAGCTTTGCCACCGAACGGGCCGTCATGTCGGCGCGCAGCGTCCACGACGCATTGGTGTACCCCACCGACCAGGCGAGGTTCGGGACGTCCTCGAGCAGATGGCTCTTGAACATGAACCGGTCGCCGGGCTTGACCTCGGCATCGTCGATGCGAATCCTGATGTCCCCGAACGCAAGAAGATTGAGTCCGGTCGCGGTGACGACGACGTCGGCGTCGACGTGGCGGCCCGAACGCAGGCGGATCCCGGTCTCGTCGAAGTGGTCGATGTGGTCGGTGACCATCTCGACGCGGCCCTCACGGATGTCGACGAACAGGTCGGCGTCGGGCACCATGCACATGCGTTGGTCCCACGGGTTGTAGGTCGGGTTGAAGTGCACGTCGATGGGGTAGTCGTCGGGGAGCTCCTTGGCGACGCCCGATCTCAGCAGCTTGCGTCCGATGGTCGGGAATCGATGGGTACCGTGCACGATTGCGGCGGTCTGCGCGGCGTATCGGCTGCGGATCACGTGGTGGGCAACCTTGGTGGGCAGCACTTTTCGAAGGAGCGGATTGATCAGCTGACGCTGTGACATGGACGCGATGTACGACGGCGACCGTTGCAGCATGGTCAGATGCCCGGCCTGATCGGCGAGCGCGGGGATGAGGCTGATCGCGGTGGCGCCGCTCCCGATGACCACGACCCGCTTGCCGGTGCAATCGAGATCTTCCGGCCAGTGTTGCGGATGGACCACGGTCCCGGCGAAGTCGTCGATGCCCGCGAAGTGGGGCAGGTAGGGCTCGTCGTAGTTGTAGTAGCCGGTCGCGAAGTAGACGAATCGGGTGCGGTAGGTCTGCGACCGGCCGTCGACCTCGGCGGCGAGCGTCCAGGTGTCGGTGGCCGAATCCCAATCGGTCGTCTGGACCTTGTGTCCGAAACGGATGTGTTCGTAGATGCCGTGTTTGCGGGCGGTGGCCTCCACGTAGTCGCGGATGTCGCCGCCCTGCGCCATGGCTTCCGGTCGGCGCCAGGGTTCGAACGGGAAGCTGAGTGTGAAAATGTCACTGTCCGAACGAATTCCGGGGTAGCGGAACAGGTCCCAGGTGCCGCCGATCCGTTCACGGCGCTCCAGGACGAGGTATCGGAGCGCGGGGTTTTCCTCGCGCAGTCGATACGCCGCGTCGATGCCCGACAGTCCCGCCCCGATGATGATCACGTCATAGATGTCGTCGTTCCCCGTCATGGGAATCGAGACTACGGCGAACGCGGCAGAACTGGAACAGGTTCACGCAAAGCGTACGCGCCTGGGTTACCCGGTCGGACCGTCGTACAGTGCGGCCATCGTGGTCTGCCCGTCGAGGGCCTCACGGAGGATGTCCGCGTGCCCGGAGTGATGGGCGGTCTCGCGGAGGAGGTGAAGGATCATCTTGCGGATCGGCCACCACTGCCGTTCCGGTTGCCACGGGGCGGTGGCCTGCGGAACGAGGTCGTCGAGCGACTCGGCGTCGGCGACGAGGTGGTCGATGGCGGCGCCGGCCTGCTCGTAGGCGGTCAGCCACCCGGCGACCGTCTCGTCGTCGGCGAGCGCGTAGGCGTCGCCGAGTGCCTCGACGTCGACCACCGCGTTCTCGTCCCTCTCGCGGATCTCGTCGGCGATGCTCTGCGTGACCATCGTGACGTGCTTGAGGAGGCCGCCGAGGGTCAGATCGCTGACCGTGGTCTTCAGGCGTGCCTGCTCCTCGGTGATGCCTCGCATCGGGACGAGGAACATCGCGCGCTGATCGGTCAACAGCGTCAGCAGGTCCTCGCGTTCGCTGGTGACCTCGACCGTCAGGGTGACGGGGGTGTACGTGCCGGCCATGGGTGGCTCCTCTCGCTGGGGGTCGTCTCGCTGGTGATGACCACGCTACGGAGGATTGCGGACAGTTTCGGTCCGGATTGTGTTCTGGCTGCTGTTGTCCGGTCTTGGGTGCTCGTTTCGACCAGCGTCGGGCTCGCTGCACTCAGCGAGCGGCCGGGCTCACTCGGCGGAGGGCTTGCGCAGGATGAACCGCTGGATCTTGCCGCTCGGCGTCTTGGGCAGGGCGTCGACGAAGTGCACCGTCCGCGGATAGGCGTGGGCGGCGAAACCGGTCTTGACCAGCTGCTGCAACTCGGTTTCGAGCGCGTCGGTGCCGTCCACCCCGTCGGCGAGCACCACGAACGCCTCGAGCACCTCGCCGCGCAACTGGTCGGGCCGGCCGACGACGGCGACGTCGATGACTGCCGGGTGGGTGATCAGCACGCTCTCCACGTCGAACGGGCCGATGCGGTAGCCGGCCATGATGATCACGTCGTCGTCGCGGGCGGTGAAGAAGAACCGGCCCTCGTCGTCCATCCGACCGGTGTCGCCGGTGAGGTACCAGGCCTTGTCCTCGGTGAAGCGGGCCGCCGTCTTCTCGGGCGCGTCCAGGTATCCGGCGAACCACATGAGCGGACTGCGGGCGACGTCGATGGCGATCTGGCCGTCGACGATGCCCGCGGCGAACCCCGGCATCGGCTTGCCCATCGAGCCGGGCACCAGCGGTTCGGCGACGTCGGGATGCCAGTGGTTGTTGATGAACATGCCGTGCTCGGTCTGCCCGTAGTGGTCGCGCACCTCGGTGTGCAGGGCGTCGCGCGCCCACTCGATCACGTCCGGGGTGAGCGGTTCGCCGGCCGACGACGCGCGCCGCAGACTGAACCCGCTGAACGAGGGGTCCTTGGACAGCGAGCGGTAGACCGTCGGCGCGGCCGCGAAGTTCGTGACACCCAGCTCACGCAGTACCTGCGCGGTCACCTCGGGGGTGAAACCGGCGTGTAGCAACAGGTTTCGACGACCCATCGCGAGCGGACCGAGGACACCGTAGTAGAGGCCGTACGCCCATCCGGGGTCGGCGGCGTTCCAGAACACGTCGTCGGGGGCGACGTCGAGACCGTAGTGCATGTAGCAGCAGAACGATGCCAGTGCCCTCACCGGAACGGGTACCCCCTTGGGTGCGCCCGTGGTGCCGCTGGTGAAGAGCAGGATGAGCGCGCCGTCGCCGCCGACGGCGACCGACTCGGCGATCGGTTCGCTCGAGGCGACGAGTTCGTCGAACTGTTCTCCTGCGACGACGGTGGTGACATCGAGTCCGGCGAGCTTCTCGGCCTGGCTGGGTTCGGTGACGACGACGCGCGCGTTGCCCGCGGTCACCCTCATCTCTATCGCCGGCGGCGCGAACGCGGTGAACAACGGGATGTAGGTGGCGCCGAGCCGGGCGATCGCCAGCAGCGCGACCACCAGCTCGGTGCGTTTGCCCATCAGCACGCCGACGGTGTCGCCGCGGCCGACACCCAGCCCGGCGAGGGCCGTCGCGAATCGCTTGGACTGTTCGGCGAGCTCGCCGTAGGTGACGTCCGTGGTGACCAGGCCTCCGGCCTCGACGTCGATGGTGGTGAATGCGACCGCTGCCGGATCGTGCCGATCGACGAGCAGGTCGGCGGCGTCGGCCTCGGCGGCGCCGTAGGTCGCGAGCCACTCGTCGAGGTGCGCCGCGACGGACGGTGAAACGGGAGTCGGAACGGTCTGGGTCACGGCGGACCACCTCCATCTGGACACGGACAGGGCCGAACCAGGCCGT
The DNA here is from genome assembly GCF_053588655.1 of Gordonia sp. NPDC003424. Lineage (NCBI taxonomy): Bacteria > Bacillati > Actinomycetota > Actinomycetes > Mycobacteriales > Gordoniaceae > Gordonia > Gordonia sp. NPDC003424. The sequence continues at coordinate 222,170 of NZ_JBSFQJ010000007.1, read as the reverse complement.
CCTCGGTAAGCTGAGTCACATTCTCCACGTCACCCGGCGTGCAGAACACCCTCCGATGAGGGGGCGGATCGCAGGAGGCGCGATGACGGAGACCACTCACGTTGTCGACGCCTTGCGCCGGGTCCGGAGTGCCAGCGGTGTGTCCCTGGCCTTCGCCGGGATGGTGCAACCGGCCGCGCGGCGCGAACTGCAGACCGTCCGGCTCGAGCATTTCGTGGGCAACACCCGCGGTGCCCTGGCCGGGGTCACCGTGGACGCCGGACACGGGCTGGGCGGCAAGGTCATCTCGGTCCATCGGCCCGTCGCGGTCGACGACTACCTGCGCACGCCTCGAATCACCCACCGCTACAACACGATCATCGCCTCGGAGGGGTTACGGGCGATGGCCGCGGTGCCGGTGATCGTCGACCGTGAACCGGTCGCGGTGCTCTACGGTGCGCTGCACTCAGACGACCCGATCGGTGCACGCACGTTCGACGTCCTGGGCGCGGAGGCCCGCGCGTTGGAGCAGCAGATCGTCGCGGCGCGCCTGTCGGTGACCGGGCTGCCGGATGCGGAGGAACTGCGCGACCGGCTGACGCAGGCCTACGGGCAACTGCGCATGCTGGAGCGGACGGTGAGCGATACCGGACTCGCAGCGGAGATCGAACGGATCACCGATCTGCTCCTCGACGGCAGAGACACGATTGCGCCGCCGGTGGCCTTGACTCGACGCGAAGAAGATGTGCTGGCACTCGTCGCGCTCGGGCGCAGCAACGCGCGCATCGCCGATGAACTGGGTCTCGGTGTGTACACGGTCAAGGGCTATATGAAGAACGCGATGGGGAAACTGGGCGCGTCGACCCGACTGGAGGCCGTGATCACGGCGCGTCGGATGGGCTTGTTGCCCGGCTGAGTGCGGCCCAGGGTTGAACGGCTCGATTCACGCCGGGCGGCAAGTGACCGACGCGGAACACCGACCGCCCGACCCGAAGAACCACGACGACTCAGGCGCGGGCGGGCACAGCGGTTTCCGTGCACACGAGCTTCACGAACTCGGCACGATTGCGGACCCGGGTGAGGGCGAGGATGCGGCTGACGTACTTCTTCACGGTGTCCGGTCCCAGCGACAGGACAGTGGCGATCTCGTCGTTGGTGTAGCCGTCGGCGAGCAACTCGGCCAACTCCCGCTGTCGCGGCGTGAGCCGGTCACGCCACCCGGGACGGGGACTGCCCGGTAGCGTCTGCGCGATCGCCGACAGTTCGGGTGCCAGCCGCCGCAACGCCGCCAGGTGCACGGGCTGCACCTCCCGGCCCTCGAAGTCGAAGATGCCGACCATCGCGTGGCATCCGTGCGCGAGCTGCAGATGCATGGCCGCGGCGCTGCGCATGCGGTGCCGATACAGGAACTGCTCCACGTAGTGGACGGCCGACGTGGGCACGCCGGTCAGGTCGGTGTGCGAGATCGCCGGCGAACGGCGGAAGGCGGCAACAGCACTCGCGGTCGCGAAGACGTCCGTCGTGTACCACTTTGCCGCGTACTCGTCGATGTGCGCCGAGGTGCGTCCGGTGGTGACCGCGGCGGGGTCGTAGAACGCCGAGTGAAATGTCGGACCCGACAGGAATGTCGTATTCGGGAATCCGAAGTGGTCGTGCAAGGCGTTCATCAGGGTGTGCTTGAAGTCGTCGAGGGTGGTCGCGGCACGGCAGTCGTCGACGACGGCGAGCACGCGGTCATATTCCGTGGTCGGCAGCGGCGTCTGGTCGTGTGCAGCCAATGTCGGTGTGGCACCCAATGGTTCGGACCTCTCTGTCGCTCCCCGTCCGGCGAGACAGTCCACTTTCGTGCACTGTGGCACCGATCACATCATGTCTACGGTGGAGATGTCCCGTGTTCGGTTGGCACGGGTCGATTGATCGCGATCCAAGGAGACTTCCACGATGAGCAGGCTTCGCTTCGGCTACTTTCTGGCCCCGTTCCACGTCGCCGGTACCAACCCGACCGCGAATCTCGAGCGCGATCTCGCGATGGCCGAGCATCTCGACACGCTCGGTTTCGACGAGGTCTGGTACGGCGAGCATCACTCGGCCGGCAGCGAGATCATCGCGTCCCCGGAGATCATGATCGCCGCCGCCGCGCAGCGCGCTCGACGGATTCAGTTCGGCACCGGCGTGACGTCGTTGAGCTACCACAATCCGCTGTGGGCCGCCGACCGGATCATGCAGCTCGACCACCTGACCCACGGACGGACGATCTTCGGTATCGGGCCGGGCTCGTTGCCGACCGACTCGTCGATGATCGGGCTGGACCCGACCGACACACGGGAGTTGTTGTCGGAGAACCTCGATATCGTCGTGCGGCTGCTGCGCGGCGAGACCGTGAGCGCCAAGACCCGCACCCACGAGCTGATCGATGCCCGACTGCAGCTGGCACCGTATTCGGCCGAGGGCATCGAGATCGCGCTGGCCGCGGTCGCCTCACCCACCGGGCCTCGGCTCGCCGGCTCGCACGGTCTCGGACTCCTGTCGATCGGCGCGACACTGTCGGCGGACGGTTTCGACGCGCTCGCCCACCACTGGAACGTGATGGAGGAACGGGCCGCGGCGAACAACACCACCGTCGATCGATCACAGTGGCGGCTCGTCGGCCCGTTCCATATCGCGGAGACCGAGGCCGAGGCCGTCAAGCAAGTGGAATACGGCATCGAGGCATGGTTCGACTACTTCCAGCACGTCGCCGCGTTCCCGCAGATGGCGGTGTCCGGCAGCAGGCTGTCGGAGATGATCGACTACATCAGGGAAGCGGGCATCGGGGTGATCGGTACTCCGGAGCAGGCGCGCGCCCAGGTGCAGCGCCTCTGGGACCAGTCCGGTGGCTTCGGCTGCATGCTGCTGATGGGCCACGACTGGGCGAACCCGGAGAACAGCCGACGGTCGGCGGAACTCTTCGCCCAAGAGGTGATGCCGCACTTCCAGGGACAGGCGCAACCGTTGCTCGACGCCGCCACCCGCGCCCGCGAGGTCCGTGAAGGTCACGCCGCCAAACAGATGGAGGCGGTCGAACACATGACCAAGAAGTACGAGGCCGAGGTCGCGGCCAAGGTGTGAGGCGGCGGTGGGCGCCCACTCGACGGGGAGGAGCGCCGGTCGACGGGGAGGTGCGCCCACTCGACGGGAAAGGGCGCACGGTCGACGGGGAAGGGCGCACGGTCGACGGGCGGTGTCGGGCGGAATGCCCGATCGGTCGTGTTGGTGACCGATCGAGGTGGTGTCTCTGACTACGCTGGTTATCCAAGTGCTCACGACGAACGGAGCCGGCAATGGCCAAGAAGAACAAATTGATCGGTCAGCTCGAGGCGCAGATCGAGAATTTGACCGCCGAGCTCGCGAACGTCGACAAGCAGTTGCGCAAACGCATCAAGCGAGCCGAACGTGACGCCGCGTCGGCGCGCGAGGAGCTGCTGAAGTTCGTCGGGAAGGCCAAGAAGAAGTCGGCGGAGAAGGTCACCGGCACGAGCGGGAGCGGCCCGGAGCCGACGCCCGAGGAAACCCCGACGCCGACGCAGGCGAACGACAAGCCGGTCCCGCGAGCTGTCGAGCCGGCCAAGCCGGTACTCCCACGCGCCGAGGCGCCACGCCCGCCGGCACCGAAGTCCCCGCCGAAGGCCGCGGCAGCGAAGGCCGCCACCGCGGCGAAGCCCGTCCCCGCCGTGACGAGAACACCGTCCGAATCGCCCGCCAAGAAGGCCGTCGCGAACTGGCCCGCCGCCGACAAACCGACATCGGTGACCGCCACACCCAGGGCCACGGCCAAGAAGTCGACCCGCCGCGGACCCACCGTCGCCCAACTCAAGGACGAGGCAAAAGCCAAGGGCGTCAAGGGCTATTCGACCATGAACAAGGCGGAGCTGCTCAAGGCGCTCGGGCAGTAGGCGCTCAGATCCCGGAGATCCCGTACGTGTGCAGCTTGCGGTAGAGGGAACTGCGGGCGATGCCGAGAGCGGTCGCTGCCCGCATCCGATTGCCGCCGCACTCGTCGAGGGCGTCGATGATCGCATCGCGTTCGGTGACCTCGAGTGGCGTCAACGTGCGAGCACTGCTGCTGCGGCAGAAACCCGGCAGGTCCGCCACCTGGATCTCACCGACCGGACGGCGCCGCATGGCGGTCTCCAGCGCGGTCCGCAACTGGCTGATGTTGCCGGGCCACGAATACGAGCCGACGACGCGCATCGCCTCCGGGCTGACCCGGGTTTGTCGTTGTGGGGACAGACTTTTCATGATGCGGTCGGTGATGTGAGGGATGTCCGCACCCCGCATGCGCAGCGGGGGGACGGTGACCGAACACCCGAAGAGGTCGAGCAGGCCGGCAAAGGGGCCGACGACGTCACCGTCGATCGGCGCGGCCGTGGCAGCGACGTGATGGCCCGCCTCGGTCGCCCGCATGATGATCGCGGCGATCTCCGCGTGTGTCCCCGGGCCGACCTGGTCGATATGCCGGATCACGACGAGCGCCGGCCGCTCGGTCAGCGGGCCGGGCATCGTCATCTGCTCGCCCCGTTCGACGCGCACGGCATCGACGATCACCACGGGGGCCGAACCGTGCAGCTCGCGAAAGGCGTCGGCGATCAGCGACAGCCGTCCGGACCCGGGTTCGCCGAGCACCACGACCGCCGACTCCGCGGCCAGCGCCTCGGTGGTCTCGGCCATGGCGGTCATCCAGGCGTGGGTATGCACCTGCGACGCCGACGTGCCTCCGACGGCGGAACGGCCCGCTGCCGCGAGGGCCGGGCGGCCGTTCGACGCCATATCCGGGTGTAGCTCGTCGAGCAGCACCACCATGCCCACCGCGTCATCGCCGCATGTGATGCGGCTCGTGCGCATGCGGATCGCGCGGCCGGTCTCGAGCGTCACCGTGTGCACGCCACGGTCCTGTTTGGTCATCAGGAACTGCGCGTACTGCGCGATGGCGTTCTGTTCGTCGGGCGAGAGCAGTTCGCGGGCATGCTCATTGACCATCATGGTGTCGCCGATGGCCATCACCGATTGCCGGGGCCGGGCGTCGGCACGCAGGTAGGTCTCGAAGAGCGCGCGTTTTGCCTGACTGCGATCGAGGAGCAGGTTGCGGCTGATGTCGGCGGCCGCGGACCGTACCAATGCCTCGATGAGCGTCGTCCAGCTGTCGGCGAGCATGCTCACGTCGAGCACACCGGCGGCGCGCCCGGTGAGGGGATCGAAGATCCGGGCGCCCGTGCAGGCGAACTGGATCAACGTCTGGTTGAAGTGCTCGGATCCGACCACGCTCACCGGCGCGCCGACCTCGAACGCGGTGCCCACCCCGTTGGTGCCGCAGCCGCTCTCCTCGAAGGAGAACCCGCGCTGGAAGTCGACGCGGTCGAGGACACGTCCCACGGCCGTCGAGCAGTCGCGGCGGTCGATGATCCGGGCGTGCGAATCCGTCAGTGCGATGGTCACCGGGACGTCGGACATGTCGTTGGTCAGCCGCTCGATCACCGGGCGTGAGCATCGCGCCAACCGGGAATCGAAGTCGATGTCCTCGTGGTAGAAGACGCGGTACCGGTCCGCGTCGACACCGGCCGACTGGCTCCGCGCCCACGACGCGGCCACGACGGTGCCGACTCCGGCCGCGCCGGCCGGGCCGTACTCCAGAAAGTCGGCGCGAGCTGCGGCGATACGGAGTTGATGCTCACGCAGGTCGGACATCGTCGACGGCGTTCCTCTCCAGTACATGTGAGGTGGGACACAGTCGATTATCCAGGCCGCTGACCCCTCGGACACCACCCGAACGGTCAGGTCGACTGTCCCAATTTCGGACGGCGTGAGCCTCTGGGACAGCACCAACAATGTTTGCCACGTGACCGCAATCACACACCGAAAGGCACGAACATGGCAGACAGATCACTCGACGCAGTCGTCATCGGAGCCGGCGTGGCCGGCCTCTACCAGCTGCATCAGCTGCGGGAACAGGGGCTCGACGTCCGTGCGTACGACACCGCATCCGGCGTCGGCGGAACCTGGTACTGGAATCGCTACCCGGGCGCGAAGTTCGACTCGGAGGCGTACATCTATCAGTACCTGTTCGACGAGGACCTCTACACGGGCTGGAGCTGGAGCCAACGGTTCCCCGGGCAACCGGAGATCGAACAATGGCTCAACTATGTCGCCGACTCCCTGGACCTGCGCCGGGACATCCAGTTCGACACCACCATCGAGCGGGCGGTGTTCGACGAGGAGACCAACCGCTGGACCGTCACCACCACCGACGGCGAGACCATCGACACCCAGTTCCTGATCACCTGCTGCGGCATGCTGTCGGCGCCGATGAACGAGCTCTTTCCCGGTCAGGCCGATTTTGCGGGGAACATCTTCCACACCGCACGCTGGCCGCACGACGGTGTCGACCTCGCCGGCAAACGTGTCGGGGTGATCGGTAACGGCGCCACCGGCATCCAGGTGATCCAGACGATCGCCGACGAGGTGGGCGAACTGACCGTGTTCATCCGGACACCGCAGTACGCGCTGCCGATGAAGAACCCGAGCTACGGACCGGCCGACGTCGAGCACTACAAGTCACGGTTCGCGGAGTTCCAGCAGACGCTGCCCAACACCTTCACCGGCTTCGAGTACGACTTCACCGTGGCCTGGGACGACCTGACCCCTGACGAGCGGCAGGTGCGGCTCGAGGAGATCTACGACGACGGCTCGCTCAAGCTGTGGCTGGCGTCGTTCGCGGAGATCTTCTCCGACGAACAGGTCAGCGAAGAGGTGTCGGAGTTCGTGCGCAGCAAGATGCGCGCCCGCCTCGGCGATCCGGAACTGTGCGACCTGCTCATCCCGAACGACTACGGGTTCGGTACACACCGGGTGCCGCTGGAGACCGACTACCTCGAGGTCTACCACCGCGACAACGTCACGCCGGTCTCGGTGAAGGACAACCCGATCGTGCGCATCGCCCCCGAGGGCATCGTGCTGCAGGACGGCACGCTGCACGAACTCGACGTGATCATCATGGCAACCGGGTTCGACGCCGGCACCGGTGCACTGACCCGCATCGACATCCGCGGTCGCGGTGGCCGCTCGTTGAAGGAGGATTGGTTCACCGACATCCGCAGCACCATGGGGCTGATGGTGCACGGGTACCCCAACATGTTGACCACCGCGGTGCCGCTCGCGCCGTCGGCGGCCCTGTGCAACATGACAACCTGCCTGCAGCAGCAGACGGAGTGGATCAACGAGGCCATCCGCTACCTGCGCGCCAACGACAAGAGCGTCATCGAACCCACCGAGGAAGGCGAAGCGGCGTGGGTCGCTCACCACGACGAACTCGCCGACGCCAACCTCATCTCCAAGACGAACTCCTGGTACGTCGGCTCGAACGTTCCGGGGAAACCGCGGCGCGTCCTGTCGTATGTTGGCGGAGTGGGCGCCTATCGTGCCGCGACACTGGAGGCCGCTGCGGCCGGTTACAAGGGTTTCGCGCTCTCATGAGAATTCTGGGCCTCACCACAGTCGCGGAAAGGACTGTTCAATGACCAGCACAACTCCTGCCATCGATGTCAGCGGGTTCACCTCGGCGGCCGATCAGGTATTGGCCTCGGCGACCGAGGGGCCCGCGCGGGTGCCCGGTGTCGTCGCCATGGTGACCGACCGTCGGGGCAACGTCTACGAAGGCGCCTCCGGCGTCCGCCGCACCGACGGCGACACCCCCATGACGACCGACGACGTGTTCGCGCTGTTCTCCACCACCAAGGCGTTCACCGCGACCGCGGCGCTCCAGCTCGTCGAATCCGGTCAACTAGACCTCGACGCGCCGGCGCGCGACTACGCACCCGACATCGGCGAGCTCCAGGTCCTCGACGGGTTCGACGACTCCGGCGAGCCCAAACTCAGGCCGCCGAAGACTCAGGTCACCACTCGTCAATTGCTCACGCACTCAGCCGGATTCGGGTACGACTTCTTCGACGAGAAGTACAACCGGCTCGCCGAGGAGCGCGGGCAGCCGAGCGTGATCACCGCGACCAAGGCGGCTCTGACGACGCCCCTGCTGTTTGATCCGGGCGAGAAATGGGAGTACGGCAGCAACATCGACTGGGTGGGTCAGGTCGTGGAGAACATCGCGGGCACACGTCTCGGCGACGTGTTCGCCCAACGGATCTTCGCGCCCCTGGGCATCGAGGACATGAGTTTCGAGTTGCGGCCCGACTTCCGGTCACGGCTGGCCGGCATGCACCAGCGTGAAGCCGACGACTCGCTGACGCCAACGGATTTCGAGTTGCCCTCGCCGCCCGAGGTCGACATGGGTGGGCACGGACTGTACGGAACCGTCGGCGAGTACATGAAGTTCATCCGGATGTGGCTGAACGACGGTGACGGCGAGCACGGGCGGGTGCTGCAGGCCGACACTGTCGCGATGGCGGTGCGCAATCACCTCGGCGATCTTCCGGTCACGATGCTGCCCGGCGTGATCCCCACCTTGTCGAACGATGCGGAATTCTTTCCAGGACAGTCGAAGTCGTGGTCGTTGCCGTTCATGATCAACAACGAGAAGGCACCCACCGGGCGACCGGCCGGTGCGCTGGGCTGGGCGGGGCTGGCGAACCTCTTCTACTGGATCGACCGGGAGAACGGGTACGGCGGGTACTGGGCCACCCAGATCCTGCCGTTCGGCGACCCGACGTCGTTCACCAAGTACATGGAACTCGAGACCGCGTTCTACGACGCTCTCGGCTGAAATCTTCTGCATCGCATCATCACTCAAGGAATTCACAGATGTCCCAACTCATGAAGACCTTCACCATGCTGGAGGTCGGCAAGACCGCCGTCATCGAAAAGCCGATTCCCACACCGGGTCCCAACGAGGCGCTGGTCAAGACGACGGCGTCGCTGATCTGCACCTCGGACGTGCACACCGTCAAAGGTGCACTGCCGGTGGACAACGGACGCACCCTCGGGCACGAGTCGGTGGGGGTGATCGCCGCACTCGGCTCCGAGGTCACCGGATTCACCGAGGGGCAACGGGTCGCGGTCAACGCCGTCACTCCCTGCTACGAATGTTCCTACTGTCAAAGAGGATTCACCAGTCAGTGCGGTGGTTTACTCGGCGGCTACAAGTACACCGCGCAGGTCGACGGCAACATGGCCGAGTACTTCCTGGTGCCGGCCGCGCGTGCCAACCTCGCACCCATCCCCGACGATCTGGCCGACGATGCCGCGGTCTACGCCTGCGACATGCTCAGTACGGGGATCATGGGCGCCGAGCACGCCCAGATCACCGTGGGTGACACCGTCGTGGTGTTCGCGCAGGGTGCGGTGGGACTGTGCGCGACGATCGGCGCGAAACTGCTCGGTGCGGGACGGATCATCACCGTGGAATCGATTCCGGAACGCGTCGAGCTGTCGAAGCGGTACGGCGCCGACGACGTCGTGAACTTCAAAGACGGCGACCCGGTCGAACAGATCATGGATCTCACCGGCGGGGTCGGCGCCGACGCCGCGATCGAAGCATTGGGTTTCCCGCAGACCTTCGAGGCGGCTCTGGCCTGCCTCAAGGCCGGCGGCACCCTGTCCAACATCGGCTACCACGGGGAGAACCCGGCGCCGCTGCAACTCGACCTGGTGGCGTTCGGGTTGGGCATGGGCGACAAGACCATCCGGACCGGGCTGTGCCCCGGAGGTAGCGACCGGATGCGTCGACTGTTCACCCTGATGGCGACCGGCAAGGTGGACCCCACCGCGATGACCACCCATCGATTCGCCTTCGACGACGTCGAGCGTGCGTTCGAGATGATGGCGAACAAGGAGGATCACATCGTCAAGCCGCTGATCACCTACTGACCCGGACTCTGGCGCGCCGGTACCCTCGAACTCTGCGGCACACCGAGCGCGAGAGGGAGACAGCAGGGTGACGGACGGGATGGTCGAAACCGATGTCGCCGATCCCGCCATCCGGCAGTGGCAGGAGTTCCGGGCGGTGATCGACGGCCCGCTGCCCGAGATCGCCGCGCGGTTCTCCCGCTTCCTCACCCCGATGTGGCCGCACGATGCGCTCGTGATCTTCACCCGCGAGTGCACCGGGCGGCCACGGAAGGTGGCCGGTGACCCGTCGATCGTCGACCGGGTGACCATCGACGAACTCGAGGCGATCAAGGAGCACACAGACCTGGCGACGATGACGCGGACCGACGCGGTGATCGGCGGGGGCCGTCGTCCCATCCGGGCGGTCCTCGACGAGACCGGCACCCTGCTTGTTGTGATGCCGCGTACCGCGGTCCGTCCGAACCGGACGGCGGCATTGTCGGTGGGGGTGTCCGAGGCGATGCTGCGGGCCTGGTTCGCCATCGTCGCGACGTCCATCCAGCAGCAGGTGACGCAGGCCAGCCCCGACTACCTGGCCGAGTCCCGGGCGGCGTCGAGCGAGCGGGCACGCACGATCACCCAGCTCACCGACACGCACGAAGACACCTTGACCGCGATCCTGAGCACGCTGCGTGCGCGGGACCTCGACGATCGGACCGCACGGACCTCCGCCGCCGAAGCCGCGTCGTCGGCGCTGCTCGCGCTGCGGGGTGTCGGGGACACCGACCGCAGGTTGGCGACCGAACCCATGACCGTCGCCTTCGCACGGTTGCAGGGCGAACTCGAACCGGTCCTGCGAGACCTGGCGGCCGACGTCGACTACGTCGCACCGACGGGGGAGAACAGGTCGCTACCCGGTGAGATCGCGCATGCCGCGCGGGCGATCGTGCGGGCGGTGGCGTTGGCGTTCGGCACCCAGCGGCGCCTGACCCGCCTGCGGATCGCCTGGGAGTGCCACGGCGACGACCTCGTGGTCGACATCCGCGACCAGGGCGACGGCGAACTCGACGGCGACGCGCTGGAGCGTCAGCTCTCGGGCCGGCTGCGCGCGCTCGACGGTCGGCTCGAGGTGGAATCGCTGCCCCGATGGGGCAGCCGCGTCGTGGCGTACATCCCGCTCGCGACGCCGACCGCCCGGCCCGACGAGGACCTGATCTCCGCCCTGAACCCGCGCGAACTCGAGGTTCTCGGGCATCTGGCATTGGGGCAGCGGAACAAGCAGATCGCCGGTGAGTTGGGTGTCAGCGAGAGCACGATCAAGTTCCATGTCGCCGCGATCCTGCAGAAGCTGCAGGTGTCGAACCGGGGTGAGGCGGGGTTGTTGGCGGCGAAGGCCGGGATCACTGCGAGCTGAGCGGCGCGTCACCCGATCACCGGCGCCCCCTGCGTCGCGACGATCCCGAACTCCTTGAGGTACTGACCCCGGAAGGCTTCGAACGTCGGCGTCGTCCGGATGACCCGGGTGCAGGTTGGTTCGAATCGCACGCAGCGTTGCGCGGACGCAGTTCGGGTCTGGTCGTCGACGACGGTCACCGACACCCGCATCTCGACGGCGACCGAGGACGTGACGTCGAGGGCGAGGCTCGTGCCGGAAGCCGTGTAGTGCACGGGCGTGCCGCCCGGTGTGGTGATCGAACCGGCCGTGTCGTCGAGGCCGATGCCGTCGATCTCCCAGCGGGCCCGCAGCCCGCTGCCGAAACCGGCGGTGGTGGCCCGGAAGCGGGCAAACGGTACGCGCTTGATGCTGAGGGTGCGGGTGAAGGTTCCGATAGTGCGGGCCTCGGTCGGGAGCGTGAGGATGGCAGCGCTGGTGAACTTCACCCTCTGCATCGCGGCCGCGTCGAGTGCGCTGGGTGCCGATCGAGCGATCTGGAGCGTCGGCGCCGTCGACCCTTCGACAAGCTCAGGGAGCGAATGGACAAGCTCAGGGAGCGAATGGACAAGCTCAGGGAGCGAATGGACAAGCTCAGGGAGCGGACCTCGCTCAGCGAGTGAGCGTACTGATCTCAGGAATCCGGACGACTCGAAGACGGCGTCGACGTCGATCGCGCCGAGGAGGTCGAACCGGGCCTTGGAACACGAGAAGGCGCCGGCGATCTGCACCGTCGGCTCCGGCTTCTCCCACGTGACGTAACGGACCGTCACCGAACTGTTCGACGCGTCGGTCACCTGGATGGCCGACCATCGCCCTTCGTTGGTGCGGAAGCCGTAGACCTTGTTCAGCGAGATGAACCCGAACAGCGGCAGCACCAGGCCCGCCTCACTCAGCGGGAACGAGGTGACCAGCGTGTAGTTCCACGGGTACACGGCCGCCCGGAAGATGTCGTCGATACCGGCGAGGGTGGTGCGGGCCATCGCGGCACCACACACGGCGGTGAGTCGTCGTTCGTTGCCGGTCCCGACGACGCCGAGGTCGGCACTGGGAAGGTCGCGTGTGTCGACGCGGCCGCTGTCGAGATCGAGGACCCGGCCGTTGGGGATCGTCGCCTGCCCGGCCACCCGCACCGGTGCGGTGTCGACCGGCGCCATGTGGCCGGCGATCTCGATGTCGTCGATCGCCGCGTCGGAAAACTGGAAATCGACGTCGATCACCGGGGCGGCGATCTCGGGGACCGTCAGGTCGACCGCGGGAAGGCTCGAATTCAATACTCCGGCAACCGTTTCCGCAGCGCCGTTGACCGCGCCCTCGAGCACCTCCTTACCGAGGTAGATGATCGTCGGCAACAGGATCCCGCCGATGACGGCGTACACCGCGCCGATCAGCGCGCCGCCGAGGGCGCCGAGCACGGCGGCGGCGAGGTAGCAGAGGAACGGGATGTCGACGTCGAGGTCGGGGTCGTCGGCCTTGAGGTCGACGTGGAGTTCGCCGCCGCTGACGTTGACCGTGACCCGGGCACTCACCGTTCCCGTCGCGGTGTAGCAGAAGCCCGATTTCGTCACCGCCGCTTTGACATCGAGATGGCCGTCGGCGGCGGTGACCGACAGTTGGGTGAGGCTGACGCCGTCACCCATGTCGATGCTCTTCTCCAAGCGGCAGTTACGGAAGGCGCCGTGATCGCCGAGCCCCTTGTCGATGGCCGGGCTGATGTTGCGGCAGATCCAGTCCATCGACGCCATCAGGCCCGCGTCGCCGTCGCCGGTGAGGAAGCTCTGCGTGAATGCGGTGCGATCGCCGGCGGTGCCGCCGCCGAAAGTGAGCATCAGTGCACTCGCATCCCGATCCGCCGACGAGGTGTCGTCGACGATGCGCGCGTCGACGTCGCGGATGGTGAGCCCATCGGTGGTGGCCGCGTCGGCCGGCAGGGCGAGCAGGATGATCGATTGCACGCTGCTGCGCAGCAGATTCGCGAACGCGCCGTTGAGGCCGGGCAGGTTGATGCCGACGACACTGATCTCGGTGAGCCACAACTTGTTTGCCAGATCGAGGCGGATCACCTCGACGGTGGGCGAGAACCGGTCGGTGACCACATCGGCGACGATGCGCAGCGATCCGGTCGACCCGCCCGGGCCCAGGGTGACCCGGATGTCGATGGGGTCGGTTGCTGCAGCGGGGAGTCCCGGCGGGCGGTCGAAGGAGACGGTCGCGTCGAAGCCGATCCCGGGCGGGACCGGAATGCCGAGCGGGCCGAGGATTGCGTTGAGGAGAAAGTCGTCGGTGTCGAAGATGACGCGCAGGATGTCCTCGTAGGTCTGCTCGGACAGTTCCATCACCACGTCGTAGCCGTGGGTGAGTTGCCCGGCCATTTCAGTTCACCGTCCCGCGATCGGTGAGACCGGTGATCCGAATGCGTGGCGTCGTCGTCAGCAGCTGGCCGTTGGGAAGCAGGAAGGTGATGGGCTGACGGACCTTGGCGAGGTCGGCCAGCCCCTTGGAGCGCTTGAGCTGATGGGCGAGGATCGGTGGCACCTCGATCTTCAGTTCGGCCAGCGCGGCACGCGGGTCGGCGATGAAGCGGTCGGAGAAAGCGGTGTCGTGCAGTGCTGCTTCGATCCGGTCGCGGTGGTCGCCGAGGGCCTTGAACTCCTCCTGAAGACGGGGACTCAACTGGCTGATCACCGAGTCAGGGTCGGGCTCTGGTTGAGGTGTGTCGTCGAGTGGTGTGCCGGGGACCTCGGAGGCTCGATCGCGGGGGTCATCGTCATCGAAATCTTTGCCTGAGCAGCACATCGTAGGGGCCTTTCGCGCAAAGGGAGTTGGGAGACACGCACTAGCAGAGTGCGTCGCGGCTCGGCGTTTTGCGCGGGTAGAGCTGTACGCGGATGGTCGTCGGGTGGCTACTCACGGCCCCCGGATCTACTCGGGTCGGAGGGGCCGCCCAACAACCCCGACCGCCGAACACTTGCCCCTGGCCAGCGCATACGGTAGACTTTCGAACATCAGTTCGAGTAACTTGGGGAGGAGGCTCGATGACCAGCGACACCGCTAGTGAGGTTGAGATCGTCGGGCTCTACCGCGAACTCGACGACCTGTTGGATCGGATCGCCGCGGTCGATGCCACTCCCGCCTCGTATGACGAGGTCGTGGCGGTCGCCGAGGTGCATGAACGCTCCGCGCGACGCATGAGCTACTTCGGGTTGCAGCGGATCTTGGAGTGTTCAGACCGCAACGTCGTCGCCGAGGAAGGCTATCGGTCGCTGGCCGATTTCATGGCCGACCGGCTGCGGATCACCGACAGCGGCCGTCGTCGTAAGCAGATGGCGGCGCTGCTGGCCCTGCATTCGGTCACCGGGGAGAAACTCGATCCGCAGTGCCCGACCCTGGCCGACGCATACGCCGAGGGGGCGATCGGTGTCGAGCACGCGGTCACCGTCATCGGAGTGTTGGACAAACTCCCCGTGAAGGTGGATGCCGAGCAGCGTGCGGCGGCAGAGAATCTGATGGCTGACTACGCGCGGGTGCACACGCCGAAGGAGTTGACTGTGCTCGGTGCGCGGCTGCTCGCCCACCTCGATCCCGACGGTGCGCTGACCGACGATCAAGATCGGGCGCGGCGCCGGAGCCTGCACCTGTCCAAGCCCGATGCCCAGTTGATGAGCACCCTGGAAGGGCTGCTCGATCCGGTCACCCGTGCGCTATTGGATGTGGTCCTCGACGCCTGGGCGGCCCCCGGGATGAACAACCCGGCAGACGAATCCTCGCCGACGGGCAGCAAGGACGACGCCGACCCCGAGGTGTTGAAGAAGGCTGCGGAGAATGACCACCGCACCCCGGGGCAACGCAACCACGATGCCCTGCACGCCCTGCTCAAAGCGGTCGCCGATGGTGGCCTGTTGGGTACGTCGCATCGGGGGTTGCCGCCGCATCTGATCATCACCATCTCCGAGGCCGAGCTCCGCGAACGCGCCGGGGTCGGCACCACCGCCAGTGGGGCTTTGTTGCCGATCGCCGATGTGATCGAGTTGGCTGCCGAAGCCGAGCCGCACCTGGCGGTGTTTGCCGACCACACCGCTGAACCGTTGTACCTGGGTCGGGGACGCCGCCTGGCCAACCAGGCCCAGCGGATGATGCTGCTGGCCCGCGACGGCGCGGTCTGTACGTGTCCGGGCTGTAGCCAGCCGTTCACCCGGACCGAAGCCCATCATGCCGAGCAGGATTGGGTCGACGGAGGCCTGACCGACATCATCGATCTGGCCGCGGCGTGTCCGAAACACAATCGGATGGTCGGCGACAAACCTGGTCAGTGGTCGACCCACATCGTCAAAGAAGGCCCCGATGCCGGACGGCCGGCGTGGACACGTAACGGCAAGCGAGGCAAAGGGAGGACGCGGGTGCGGGTTGATCGCACTCGGGAGGTCGCCGGAGCATTTGCCCGCCAGCTCCGTGGCGGCCAGACGAGGCCGCCCCAGAATTGTTCGGGGACAACCCAACCCAAAACACCGACCGGCCCGCCCGGGCATCCGGCAGAACGTCGCCGGGTGCGGAGGCTGATTGCGGCCGGGTGGGCGGTCAACCGGGTCGATCTGGGGTGACCCTTCGTGGCTCGGCTGGCGCCTCGCGCCTCAGGGAGCGGGAGGGAAGTGGCTCGCGCCTCAGAGGGCGGGAGGTGACGTGCTCGGCGTGGCCGAACGGCTGGTCTTTCGGCTAGGTAGAACCCTCCCTTCGGATGGATGTGCGACCGATTGCGCGCGACAAAACTGGGTTCGTACAAGTCACCTGTCGGTGACGAGGCGTGACGAGAGGTGTGAAGCGGAAATGTCGCAAACGGTCAAGGGAGTCATCTCGCGCAGCAAAGGCGCGGCCACCGAGGTCGTCGACGTGGTGGTGCCCGATCCCGGCCCCACCGACGTGATCGTGAAGATCCAGGCCTGCGGTGTGTGCCACACCGACCTGGCCTACAAGGAAGGCGGCATCAACGACGAGTACCCGTTCCTGCTGGGCCACGAGGCCGCCGGGATCGTCGAGACAGTCGGCGCCGAGGTCACCCATGTCGAGGTCGGCGACTTCGTCGTCCTCAACTGGCGTGCGGTGTGCGGCGAGTGTCGCGCCTGTAAGCGTGGCCGCCCGTGGTACTGCTTCAACACCCACAACGCGAGCAAGAAGATGACGCTCACCGACGGCACCGAACTCACCCCGGCGCTGGGCATCGGTGCGTTCATCGAGAAGACCCTCATCCACGAGGGACAGTGCACCAAGGTCAATCCCGACACCGATCCGGCGGTCGCCGGACTGCTGGGCTGCGGTGTGATGGCCGGCCTCGGTGCCGCCATGAACACCGGTAACGTCGGCCGCGGA
Organism: Gordonia sp. NPDC003424; assembly: GCF_053588655.1. NCBI lineage: Bacteria > Bacillati > Actinomycetota > Actinomycetes > Mycobacteriales > Gordoniaceae > Gordonia > Gordonia sp. NPDC003424. The sequence goes on along the minus strand of NZ_JBSFQJ010000007.1, from coordinate 205,585 downwards.
GACTCGGTCGCGGTGATCGGGTGCGGCGGTGTCGGCGACGCCGCGATCGCCGGCGCCCGACTGGCCGGCGCCACCAAGATCATCGCCATCGACCGCGATGCGTCGAAGCTCGAGTGGGCGACCGATCTCGGTGCGACCCACACCATCAACGGCGCCGAGGTCGACGACGTGGTGACCGCGGTGCAGGATCTCACCGACGGCAATGGCGTGGACGTCGTCGTCGACGCGGTGGGGCGCCCGGAGACCTACAAGCAGGCGTTCTACCTGCGTGACCTGGCTGGCACCGTCGTGCTGGTCGGTGTGCCGACCCCGGAGATGACCCTCGAGATGCCGCTGGTCGACTTCTTCTCCCGCGGCGGCTCGCTGAAGTCGTCCTGGTACGGCGACTGCCTGCCCGAGCGTGACTTCCCGATGCTCATCGACCTCTTCGAGCAGGGGCGTCTGCCGCTGGACAAGTTCGTCAGCGAGCGGGTCGGCCTCGAGGACGTCGAGGCGTCGTTCGACGCGATGAAGTCCGGCAAGGTGCTGCGCTCGGTCGTGGAGATCAAGGCATGAGCCTGAGAATCGACAACGTCGTCACCTCCGGCACGTTCTCGCTCGACGGCGGGACGTGGGACGTCGACAACAACATCTGGCTCGTCGGCAACGACGACGAGGTCGTGATCATCGATGCGGCGCATTCGGCGCAGCCGATCCTCGACGCCGTCGGCGACCGCACGGTGAAGGCGATCGTGTTGACGCACGGGCACAACGACCACATCACCGTGGCACCCGAGCTGTCGAAGTCGACCGGTGCGCCGATCCTGCTGCATCCCGGCGACGACATGTTGTGGAACGAGACACATCCCGGCGTCGCGCACGAGGACCTCGAAGACGGACAACAGATCTCCGTCGCCGGGACGTCCCTGCAGGTCATCAACACGCCGGGCCACTCGCCGGGGTCGTCGGTGATCTACGCGCCCGAGGCAGGAGTGCTGTTCTCCGGCGACACCTTGTTCCACGGTGGGCCCGGTGCCACCGGGCGCTCGTTCTCGAGTTTCCCGACGATCATCGAGTCGATCCGGGAGAAGATCTTCACTCTCGATCCGGCGACCAAGGTCTACACCGGTCACGGCGAGGGCACCACGGTCGGGGACGAGGCGCCGCACCTCGAGGAGTGGATCAAGCGAGGGAACTGACGGCAACGGGCGGGTAACGTCGATCCGGTGATCGGCGTCGCCTCGCTTGTTCCGCCCGCCTTCCGCGGCTACCAGTCGGCCTGGCTGCGTCGTGACCTGCTCGCCGGAACGACGCTGGCCGCGGTGGCGATCCCGGAAAGCATGGGCTACAGCTCCATCGCACATGTCCCGATCGCCGCCGGCCTCTACACGATCATCCTGCCGACGGTGCTGTTCGCTCTGCTCGGCGCGTCGCGACTGATGGTGGTGGGTGCCGACTCGGCGACCGCCGCGCTGCTCGCGTCGGGCATCGCCGGGCTGGGAGTGGCTGGACTGCAGCCTGATTCGACGCAATGGCTGGCCTGGGCGGGGCTGATCGCCCTGGTCACCGGGGTGTTCCTCGCGATCGCCCGGCTCCTCCGGCTGGGCTTCCTCGGCGACTTCCTGTCCACCGCGGTGCTCGTCGGATTCCTTGCCGGTACCGGGATCAGCGTGCTCACCGGACAAGTGCCGGGCATGCTCGGTGTCGGCGACGTCAGCGGCCGCATCTGGCAGCGCTGGGCGGGATTCATCGGTGAGCTGGGATCGATCGACTGGGGTGCAACGGCTTTCGCAGCGGTGACCCTGGTCGCCATGGTGGGCGCGCGCCGTTACGCGCCACGGGTGCCGATCGCGATCATCGTGGTCGTGGCGTCCATCGTGCTGGTGAGCGTATTCGGCTGGTCGGATGACATCCCGGTCGTGGGCGCGCTACACGGCGGACTACCGCAACTCGGCCTTCCGGACGGCCTCGACTGGTCGGACGTCCCGAAGGCGGCGACCGTCGCCATTGGCTGCACTGTCGTGATCCTCGCCCAGAGTGCCGCCACCGCACGCAGTTTCGCGCAGAAACACGGCGACACCGCCGACGTGAACCGCGATGTCGTCGGACTGTCCGCGGCCAACATCATCGCCGGGCTCAGCTCGACGTTCGTGGTCAACGGCAGTCCGACGAAGACGCAACTGCTCGACGAGCAGCACGGCCGCTCCCAGGTGGCGAACCTGACGATGGCCGGGGTGGCGCTCGTGGTGGTCGTCTTCCTCGATCAGGCGCTGGCGAACCTGCCGCACGCGGTCCTCTCGGCGATCGTCGCGTTGGTCGCGGTCAACCTCATCGACCTGCACGCATTTCGCCGGATGTGGCAGGTCCGCCGACCCGAGTTCGTCGTCGCCGTGATCGCCGCGATCGTCGTCGTGGTGTTCGGCGTACAAACCGGCATTCTGACCGCGATGGCCGTGTCCCTGCTGGAACTCGTTCGGCGACAGTATCATCCGGAGCGGTTCGTGATCGGGGTGAGTGACCACGGGCGTGAGCGACGCTATCGGCCTGCCACTCCGGGACAGCAGTCGCTGCCGGGATTGATCGTCTTCCGCTACGACGCGGATCTGTTCTATGCCAACGCCAGCCGATTCGCCGACGATGTGATGAACCTGGTGCGGGCGGCGCCGGACCCGGTGCGCTGGCTGGTGCTCGACTGCACGGCCATCACCGACGTCGACTACTCCGCGTCGACGGTGCTCGCCGACCTGATCTCGTTCGTCCATTCGCGCAACGCGCATTTCGTGCTCGCGGGAGTCGACCCCGAACTGCAGGGCACGCTGCTGACCGAAGGGGTCCTGGCCGATCTCAGTCCCGACCACGTCTTTCCGACCGTCGGCGCCGCCGTGCGGGCGTTCGAGACGGCGTTCCCCGGATCGGTGCCGCGCTCGTGAGGCTGAGTCGGGTCGTGGAGACGTCGGCGGCCGTGGCGGCGACCCGGTCCCGTACCTCGAAGACCGTGGAACTCGGTGCGCTGCTGAGTGAATCGGGACCGGACGAGATCCCGGTGATCGTGGCGTGGCTGACCGGGGTCACCCGGCAGGGACGTATCGGTGTCGGCTGGCGGTCTCTGATGTCGCTCACGGTCGCGCCGGCCGCCGAACCGGCGCTCACGGTAGCCGAGGTGAACGGACTGTTCGATCGCCTCGTGACCGCCCGGGGTGCGGGATCGGTGGCCGTGCGGAGCGGGATTCTCGATGAACTCTTCGGGGCGGCAACGCAATCCGAACAGGACTTCCTGCGCCGGTTGCTGACCGGCGAACTCCGGCAGGGCGCGCTGTCCGGAGTGATGGTCGATGCCATCGCCAGGGCGTCGGCGCAGCCGATCGACCTGGTACGGCGGGCACACATGCTGACCGGGTCGCTGCCCGAGACCGCGGCGCTGGCGGTGCAACGCGGAACCGAAGGCCTCGCCGCGGTCGGCCTGCAGGTGGGCCGCGCGGTCTCACCGATGCTGGCGACACCGGCGGACTCGCTGGCGGAGGCGGTGTCCGACCTCGGGCCGGAACTGGTCGTCGACTACAAGCTCGACGGCGCGCGCATCCAGGTCCACCGCTCCGACGACGAGGTGCGGGTCTTCACCCGCACGCTGCGCGACATCACGGCCGCCGTTCCCGACATCGTCGACCTGATCCGGGGATTGCCGTGCCGCCAAGTCATTCTCGACGGTGAGACACTCACCCTCGACGATGACGGGCGGCCCCGTCCGTTCCAGGACACGATGAGCAGATTCGGATCGGGCGGCGACGACTCGGCGGCGGTGCTCCGGCCGTTCTTCTTCGACTGCCTGCATCTCGACGGTGCGGACCTTATCGACCGGCCACTGCGCGAGCGACTCGACGCACTCACCGCCGTCGTACCGGCCCTGCGCATTCCGTCCGTGCGGACGCCCGCCGTCGAGGATGCGCAGCGGTTCTTCGAGGCCGCGCTGGCGGCCGGGCACGAAGGCGTGATGGTCAAGTCGCTGGACGGTGTGTACGCCGCGGGGCGGCGCGGAAAGGGTTGGCAGAAAGTCAAACCCGTCCACACCATCGACCTGGTGGTGCTCGGTGCCGAGTGGGGCTCCGGGCGGCGGACCGGCTTCCTGTCCAACCTGCACCTCGGTGCGCGCGACCCGGAAGGTGGCGCGCCGGTGATGGTCGGCAAGACCTTCAAGGGCCTCACCGACGCGTTGTTGCAGTGGCAAACCGACGAATTCCCGCGTCACGAATCGCATCGGGATGCGCACACGGTGTATCTGCACCCGGAGATCGTGGTGGAGATCGAACTCGACGGCGTGCAACGCAGCTCCCGCTACCCGGGGGGTGTCGCGTTGCGGTTCGCGCGGGTGGTCCGCTACCGGCCCGACAAGACGGCCACCGAGGCGGACTCCATCGACACGATCCGCGCCCTGCTTCCCGGGTAAATCTTTCAGGTGAGCGGCAATTCGGCGACCACCGGGCCGGTGGGCTGCGCCGATCCGCCGGGCGGCTCCACGGTGAACGCGAGTGCTGTCGCATCGTGCAGTCCGTTGATCACGGCCGTCGTCGACGGCGCGACGTCGGCCTGCGACATCGTGCCCGCCGAGGTCATGCCGTCGGGACCGGACAGCCACATCTGGTAGACGGTGCCGGGTTTGGGCGGCGGGACGTCGTTCATCACCAACACCCCGGCATCCTCCGACGGTGAATAGGTGACGGTCGCGTGACCCGTCGCGACATCGCCGGATGCGGTACGCACGTCCTTCGCGGAGAACACCTGCTCGGCGGTCGGTGGTTGTGTCTCACCGGAGTTCGACGATGCGCCGATCACCCATCCGAGGGCGCCGATCGCGATGGCCGCGACCACCGCCGCGGCGAGATACGCGATCCGGCGTCGGCGAGTGTGGATCGGGGTCACCGTGGCGCCGGTGTCGGGCAGCTCCGCGCCGGGAACCGGAGTCGCAGTGTCGGAGGAGGATTCGTCGTGGGCTGCGGCCATCACCCGCTCCCGCAGCGTCGCCGGCGGAGCGGTGGCGGTGACATCGCTGACCCGTGCCATGGCCTCGCGGGTCGCCTGCACCTGCTGCTCGAACTCGGCGCGCACCTCGTCCGGCGCGGAGTCGAGCGCGCGGTGCACATCGTCGAGCTCGGCGCCGTGCACGGCGTCGAGGCCGACCGCGGCGGCGATGTCGAGGAGTTCGTCGTCGTCAGGCATGACGGTCTCCCAGGCAGTCGCGCAGGCGCCGCATGCCGTCGCGGATACGAGATTTCACCGTCGGCAACGCGACGGTGAGCCGCTCGGCCACCTCGCGGTAGGACAGTCCGTGATAGTAGGCCAGGCTGACCGACTCCCGCTGCGCGTCGGTCAGGATCTCCAGGCAGCCGCGCACCTCGCGTGCGGTCTCTTGCGCGGTGACCGACTCGGACACCTCGTCGAAGGCCGGCGGCAGGTCGCTGCTGCCGTAGGCGATGTCACGCCGCGACGCCGCGGACTCCGACCGGACACGGTCGACGGCGCGGCGGTGAGCCAGCGTGATCAGCCAGGAGAGGGCCGAGCCGGCGTCGGGGTCGAAGTTGCTCGCCGACCGCCACACCTGCAGGAACACCTCCTGCGTGACCTCTTCGCTGTAGCCGGGATCCCGCAGTACCCGTAACACCATGCCGTACACCCGATCACACGTGAGGTCGTAGAAGCGGGCAAAGGCGTCGGAATCGCCGTCGGAGATCTGGCCGAGCAGCACCGGCAGCGCGCCCACGTCTGATGTGGGGTCGGCCGTCACCGCGGGCTCTCCGTGCTCATCGTCGGACAGCCTATCCCGCGCCCGACGGGTGCTCAACCAGTCGGTGCTGCGGGGTTCGGCGAGAACGAGGATGGCCATGATCAGTGATGCGATCGGGCGCGGCGTGGTGGCCGCGGGAGGAAGTACGAGGTGCGTTCCTGGTACTCGGGGTAACCGGGTCGCCGGCTCATCGACTGTTCGAGCAGCCGCGCGCCGGTCGCGTACACCAGGAAGTAGGTCATCACGACCGGCGACAGCACGGTGACCGCGCCGGGCCACACACTCGCCGCGATGAGCCAGAGACCCCACCAGACGGCCGAGTCGCCGAAGTAGTTGGGATGACGAGTCCACGCCCAGAGGCCGCGGTCCATGATCTCGCCCTTGTTGGCCGGGTCCGCCTTGAACCGCCGCAGTTGCGCGTCACCGACGGCCTCGAACACCACACCCACCACCCACAGACAGATGCCTGCCACACCGACGAGCACGCCGATGCCGTGAGTGGGACCGAGCACGGCCGACACCTGGATGGGCAGAGAGACGAACCACTGGGCCAGGCCCTGCGTCGCAAAGATCTTGCGGGCGACCACTCCGAGCCCGTTGCCGCCCGCGCGTTCGAGCATCTCCTCGTAACGGGGGTCCTCACCGCGGCCGGCGGTTTTCCGCCACATGTGCCAGGTGAGGCGGGTTCCCCAGACGGCGACGAGCACCGTCAGCAGCCACCGGCGGGTGAGGTCGCCGGGACCGAGGACCAGTGCGACTAGCGCGACACCGATGAAGCCGAGTCCCCACGCCACGTCGACGACGTTGTAGCGGCCCACGCGATGCCCGATCAGCATGGTGATCGCCTGGAGCACAACGAGAAATGCCAACGATGCCGCGGTCACGACGCCGAAGGCGGCCCAGGTGCCGAGACCGGTCGTCATCGCCGTTCCCGGGTGAACCCGAGTTGGTGCACGTCCAGATATCCGGAGCGGAAGCCGGCCTCGGAGTAGCCGAGATAGAACTCCCACATCCGCATGAACGTGCCGTCGAAACCGAGTGACGCCACCCGGTCGTGCCGGCTGAGAAACCTTTCACGCCAGAGCCGTAACGTCTCGGCATAATGCTCACCCATCGCCAGGTGCGAGGTCAGTTGCAGCGACGTGTGCCGGCGGGTGACCGCATCGAGGGCGTCCAGCGACGTGAGCTGGCCGCCCGGGAAGATGTACTTGTGCACCCACGTGTAGGTGTTGCGGGATGCCGTCATCCGGCTGTGTGGCATGGTGATCGCCTGAATCGCGACGGTGCCGCCGGGCGCGAGAACACTGTCGATGGTCTGAAAGTAGATGGGCCAGTATCGTTCTCCGACGGCCTCGATCATCTCCACCGAGACGACGGCATCGTATTCGCCGTCGACCTGGCGGTAGTCCAGCAGGTCGATCTGCACACGGTCGGTGAACCCGGCGGCGGCCACCCGCTTGCGCGCCAGGTCACGCTGCTCGACCGACAGGGTCACCGACCGCACCGTGGCACCGCGTGCGGCGGCGCGCAGACACAGCTCACCCCAACCGGTTCCGATCTCCAAGACCCGTGAGCCCGGACCGACTCCGGCGAGATCGAGCAGACGATCCACCTTGCGCCGTTGGGCGCCTGCGAGATCGGTCCACGGCGGACGAACGCCGTCCTCGAGATGCTCGAAGAGTGCGCTGGAGTAGGTCATCGTCTCGTCGAGGAAGGTGGCGAACAGGTCGTTCGACAGGTCGTAATGCCGCGCGATGTTGTTGCGGGTATTCGCCGTCGAATTATCCTCGGACATAGGCTGTTTCGGTAGAACTGCGGAACGCAACACCTGCAGCGGACGTGGTACCAGCCGCGCCATCCGCGCCGCGTACGGGGTGAGGACGCCGACGAGGTCGTCGGTGGTCCAGTCGCCGGCCATGAAGGCCTCCCCGAAGCCGATCAGACCGTTGGCGCCGATGCGCCGGGCGAAGGACTCGGGTCGCCGGATGATCATGCGCGGCTGGATGGCCGTGCTGTGGCGTCCGGCGAGCACGCCGTCGGGATACTCGACCCGGACGTCGACCGACCGGGATGCGTTGCGGAACAGCCATGCCGCTGCGGCGCCGCGGATTCCGGTGGAGGTGCGGTAAGGAATGTGGGCGATGTCGGGCCAGCGGGCGGCTTCCTCCGGCGGCAGTTCGCCGGGCAGGTCACGCAGTGGCGCGTTCATGATGCCTCCTGTCGGGTGGATTGCGTGATGGTCGTGGTGATGGCGTGTGCGGGGCGGGCGACGACCGGGAGTTTGTTGAGCCACAGCCGGATTCCGTGCCATCGGATACGTGCCGACACCACCAGTGGAGCAAGCGGGCTCCGCAGTTGACCGGCCACGATGGTGCGCGTGGTCGCCGGCCGGCCGGTTCCGGTGAGGGTGGCGACGAAGGGCGCGTGGTCATCGCGGTGCAGGGTGATCGACACGCAGACGTGCCCATCGGGTTCCGGAGGGGGGACATGCAGGCGGTACTCGCCTTCGACATCGTTGAACGGTGAGACGTAGAACTCCTTGGGTGCCTGCGCATTTCCGTGCTCGTCGGGATGCGTGACGTAGACGTGGCGCTCGCCGTAGGTGTTGTGGACCTCGGCGATCACTGTCGAAAGGCGACCGTCGCGGCGGTGACACCAGAACACGCTGAGCGGATTGAACACGTACCCCGCGACGCGTGGTGAGGTGAGGGCGACGATCTGCCCGTCCGTCACCTCGACGCCGGCCGCGGTCAGGTGGTTCGTGAGGCGTCCGCGGAGCGTCTCGCCCGGCCGTGCCGGTTCGGGAAAGTGGTCGTCGGGCCGGAACCGGGCGAGTGGACGCAGCAGTGGTGGGAGGTCGGGCAGGTCGTCGACGTCGACGAGCCAGGAGGTGCTGCGGTAATCGAACCCGTGCGAGATCGGGGTGCGGCGCCGGTGGCGGATACGGGTCGCGACGATCGACGGCAGGGCGATGTCCGGACCGGTGCTGTCACTGCGGAATTGGTTGCTGCCGGTGGTCATGACATCGATCCCGCGACCTCGGCGGGCCAGGCGGCACCGAGGCGGGCGGCGGCCCGGGCGCCGGCCAGGGCGCCGTCCTCGTGAAAGCCCCACCCATGGTAGGCGCCCGCGAATACGATGTCATCGGTGTTCGCGTCGGGCAGAAGTGCCTGGGCGGCAACGGACTCGGTGGTGTACACCGGATGTTCGTAGGTCATCTCCGCGAGCACGGTCGACTCGTCGACGAGATCGGTGCGGCCCATGGTGACCAGCATGCGCGGGTATCCGGTGGGCAGACGCATCAGACGGGTCAGGTCGTAGGTGACGGCGACCTCCGAACCGTCCTCTCGGACTTGATAATTCCACGACGCCCAGGCGCGGCGGGCACGTGGCATCAGCGATGTGTCGGTATGCAGCACAGCCTCTTTCGTGCAGTACGGGATTGCGGACAGGATGCGCCGCTGTGCGGGTGTGGGTTCGGTGAGCATCGTCAGGGCCTGATGCGGGTGGGTGGCCACGACGACCGCGTCGAACGTCGCAGCGCCCAGCGTCTCGGTACCCACCTCGATGCCGGCCGCGGTGTGTCGCAGCGAACGTACGGCGGTCCCGCGGTGGATCGTCCCGCCCGTACCCTCGATGCCGGCGGCGATCCGGTCCACATAGGTTCGGGAACCGCCGACCACCGTGCGCCAGGTCGGAGATCCGAAGACCGACAGCATCCCGTGGTGTTCGAGGAAGGTGAACAGGTAGCGGGCCGGGTAGTCGGCGGCGACCTCGGCCGGACACGACCACACCGCCGCCACCAGCGGCAGCAGGAAGTTGTCGACGAAGTACGGCGAGAACCCTTCGCGCGCCACGAACTCGCTGATCGGCTCGTCGGAATCCGGCACGTCGAGTAGGCCTCGCGCGGCGCGGTGGAAACGCGCGACCTCACCGAGCATCCGCAGGTACCGGCCACGGGTGAGGCTCCGGGCGGTCGGGAACAGGCCGCTCAGGCCGAGGGCTCCGGCGTACTCGAGTCCGGTGATCTCCGACGACACCGACATCGACATGTCGGTGTCCTGGGTGGCGACACCGAGTTCGTCGAACAGTCGGAGCAGGGTCGGGTACGTCCGGTCGTTGTGCACGATGAAGCCGGTGTCAACCGGCAGGACGGTACCGTCGGGCATCGGCACGTCATGGGTGTGTGCGTGTCCGCCCAGGCGGTCGTCGGCCTCGAACAGGCTGACGCGGTGGGTCTTTGCGAGCAGATGGGCAGCCGTCAACCCGGCCACCCCGCTTCCGACCACGGCGACCGGGCGCGACGAATTGTCGTTCATGCCCGGTGTTCGGATCCGCCGGGGATTTGGATGGGTCAGTACATGTCACACGGGATGTTGAGGTGACGCGTAATGCGACGGGAGTCGTTCGTCGGTGGAGACGATCTGTGCGCCGAGCGGTAGCAGCGAGATCGGCACCATCTTGAAGCTCGCGATGCCCAGCGGGATACCGATGATGGTGATGCACATGGCGATCCCGGTGAGGATGTGGCCGATGGCCAGCCAGACGCCGGCGAGCACCAGCCAGATGATGTTGCCGATCAACGACATCGCACCTGCGGTCGGCTTGCGGACGACCGTCCGGCCGAACGGCCACAGGGCGTAGCTGGCCATCCGGAACGATGCGATGCCGAACGGGATGGTGATGATCAGGATGCAGCAGATGATGCCGGCGGCGACGTATCCGAGCGCCATCCACAGACCGCAGAGCAACAACCAGATCACGTTCAGAAGGGTCTTCATGGAGCCCATTGTCGGTGTCCGAACCCGACCGCGCCAGCAAACGGTTCGAGCGCTCTGCGGTTACCCTGACGCCATGGGGGCAGGGGCAGGGCGGGGACGGGATGCGGTGCTGATGGTGCTGACCATCATGGTGCTGGCGGTGCGGATCGTCGCCACGATCGCGCTGGTGCTCCTGGCGATCGGGTGGGTGGTGGTGGCGGTGCGGTCGTCGCTGAACAACGACTTCCTGTTGCCCACGATCATCGCTGCCGTGGTGCTGCTGGCGAGCACCTACGCCTACAGCTTCTTGCGGGCCCGGCATCCACGCCGCAACGGCTGGACAGCGTAGCGGCCTTTCACGCCGCCCTCCGCCCCAGCTTCGCCAGCAACCGGGTCTGCCGATCGGCGTCGGCGGGCGCCTCGACGCCTCCCTTGCACACGCCGTCGGCATAGAGCGTCGGGCCGAATCCCTCGGCGGCGGCCTCCAGGGTGTCGAGTTCCGCGTCGGTGAACCGGATGTCTTGTTCGGCGGCGGTCGCGACGTCCCAGCGATGGGCGATCATGTCGAATCCGTAGAAGCGCAGCAACGTCTCACCGACGGTGGTCGGCCCGAAGTGTCCGTCGAAGGCCTTGTCACCGATGGCCGGGTCGGCCAGTTTTCCGGCGACGACCTCGCTGTGGGCATGCCACGCGGCCGCGGGATCGTCGAGGTCGGGCCGGTCACCGAGATCGACGTCGTGGCGGGCGACGAAGTCTCGCTGGGTGTCGATGAGGTGGGCGACGACGTCGCGGGCCGTCCAGCCCTCGCACGGCGACGGCGCCGACCAGCGGTCCGCGGGCACGTCGTCGAGCACCGCGGCGAACCCGTCGGCGAGGCGGCGATAGTCGGCGGCGAGTCCGGAGTCGGGCGTGATGTCAGATGAAGTGGTCATGATGGAACCGTACGAGCCGACGACCGGATGGGGATTGATGAAACCCGACAGATCCGCCGATGCTTCGGGCACCCGAATCGACGACGTCGAACGGGCACACCTCGTCGACCCGGCCGACACGTCGTTCCGGATCGGGCGGTGGGTGTCGTCGCCGGATCTCAGCGACCTCATTCGACGATTCTGGGTGCCCGTGTGGTCGGTGCCCGACGGCCGGTCGGCGCCCCAGCGGGTCCTGCAATACCCCGTCTGCCTCGTCGTCGTCACCGAGGACTACGCGCGGTTCTACGGCGTGGTGACCGGACTGTCGGAGACGGTGCTCACCGGCCGGGGCTGGGCCGTCGGGACCATGTTCGCGCCGGCCGCGGGTGCCCTGATCACCGGCGGCTCGGTGGCGCACTGGACCGACCGGTACGCCGAGCTGGGCGAGGTGATCGGCGATGTGGGAGTCCGGCTCGTCGCCGACATCCGGACGACGATGGCGCCGGACCCGACCGACGAATCGGTGCAGCGGTCCGCGACCGATCTGGTGGAGACCTGGATGCGCGGCCATCTCCCCGTCGACGACGACGGGCTGCTCGTGAACGCGATCGTCGAGTACGTGGAGACCGATTCGACGGTCACCCAGGTCGGCCAGATCTGCGACCGCTTCCACGTCAGCGAACGCACGCTGCAGCGTCTGACGCACCGACGCCTCGGGCTGAATCCGAAGTGGCTGATCCAGCGTCGTCGGCTACAGGAGTCGGCCGAGCGGCTCCGCAATCCGGACACCACGCTGGCACTCATCGCCGCCGAACTCGGCTATGCGGACGAGGCCCATCTGGTCCGGGATTTCCGGGCGGTCACCGGCATTACCCCGGGCCAGTTCTCGGCCCGGTTCGACTCATGAGCCGGGTCAGAACTGGACCTGCGGCGGGAGTTGCTGACCCTCGGGTGCCTGGTAGAAATCCCGAGCCCGCACGCCGGCCCACCCGGTGAAGAACATCCACGGGATGGTCTTGACGAGGTTGTTGAGACGCGCCACGGCATCGTTGTAGAACTGCCGCGCGAACGACAGTTTGTTCTCGGTGTCGGACAGTTCGTTCTGCAGCTGAATGAAATTGGTCGACGCCTTGAGGTCCGGATAATTCTCGGCGACCGCGAACAGCCGGCCGAGGGCACCATCGAGCCGCGCCTCGGCGGCCGCCTTCTGATCGACCGAACCACTCTGCGCCGCCTGTTGCAGTCCGCTGCGCGCCGCGGTCACCTCGTCGAACACCGCACGTTCGTGCGTGGCGTAGCCCTTGACGGTGTTGACTAGGTTGGGGATGAGGTCGGCGCGGCGGGTGAGCTGCACGTCGACCCCGCCGAGCGCCTCCTGAGCGGCGATATCGGCGCGGCGGAGTCGGTTGAAGCCCATCACCGCGAAGGCGAACAGCGCGACGACGACCACCACGACGATGACGATGACCACGGTCATGGGCGAATACCTTTCAGTGTTTGCCGGAATTGTGTCAGGGGTGGGAGCCGTTCGTCACCATGAACCGCCGCCTCCACCACCGCCGCCTCCGCTGAAGCCACCGAAGCCTCCGCCGCCCGACGACTGCGACTGACTCGCCGAGTACGCCGACAGCGACGACGACAGGCTCGACTCGAAGCTGTCGATGCTGCCGCCGAACATTCCCGGACCGCCCGGCGAATAGCCCGGGCCGACGAACCAGATCGGTGGGGGCGGTTCGGCGCCCATGGCGGTCCGGTACTTCTCGGCCCACTTGTCGGCGCAGTTGAAGGCCACCGCATACGGGATGTAGCTGGTGTACAGCTCCTTCCGTGCGCTGAAGTCGAGTCGCTCCTTGTTCGACGTGGTGGACAGCAGACGTTCGAATCCACCTGCGCGCGACCACATATCCCGGCCCAGCAGCGTGCGCCGCGTGCCCACCCCGCCGACCATCAGACCGGCCGCCCCGATGACGAACGCGGCGATCGGCAGGACCACCAACGAGAACGGGTACCACTTGAACACGAACAGGGCGGCCGCGACGAAGAACGCGAGCACCACGAGCGCCCGTCCCAGCTGCTCGAAGCGGCTTCGGGTCACCGCCCCCACGCTCTGCGCCCAGTCCGAGGTGGCGCTCGACAGCCCGGATTGCGCGGATTTCAGCGCTTTGCCGGCGACCGCGGAACCATCGGCGGAGAAGCTGCGGCCGGCACCGTCGATGCCGAGTGCCCGCGCGACCGCCTGCGTGGCCGGGTCGGTCTGATTCCACACCTGGCCGTCGACCAACGACGTGATGGTCCAGACATCCGCGCCGACGCGGTCGAGGCGGACGAGTCGGTTGTCGGCCATGTACAGCAGGGTCGCGGCCAGGGCCATCGATGGCATGGTTTCCCGCGTCACGAAATACGTTTGTGTCGGCCCCAGCCGTTTCGACGGGTCGGCCGGATCGGCGGGTGGCTCGTACATCACCGGCAGCAGCGGGATGTGCTCGCGGCTGCGCAGCGCCCACAGCAGGCCGACAACGAACGTCACCGCCGATATGGCGAGGAGGACGAGCGTGGCCGGCAGAGATCGGCCCAGCACCGGGTCCCACGCGGGCGCCCACGGCAGCGTGAGGCGGTCGGGTGCGGCGATCGGGAGATCCGCGCGGACGGCGACACCGGTCGACGGTGGCAGCTCGCCGGTGGTGATGGTCCGCGAGTTCTGCGTGGGTGAGGTGATCCGACACGGTGAGCCGTCGCCGGTGGTGCAGGTCGTGGACACGGGGTCGGCGGGCAGGTTCACCGTCGTCGAACTCTTGACGATGGGCATCTGCCAACCGTCGGCGACGATCCGCCACGTGAACCGGGCCGAAGCGCCGCCAGCCCAGCTCGACGAGGCGTCCTGGCCTGCGGGCTTGCTGGTACCAGGCGCCAGCACCCCGTCGATGCGGTAGCGGATCGTATACGTGTGCTGACCGGGACTGACCAGGCGATCGGGGTCGCCGATCTTGGCCACCCGATACCGCTTCCCGGTCTGCCAACTCAGCTCCATCGGTACCGACCCGCCGTCGACGGTGACCTGGATGTCCTCGGGCAGATAGCGGATGTGCGCATCGGCCGGATCCGACACATCCCAGAACCGGAAGATGCCGTGTCGTCCGTAGGGGAACTGGGTTGTCAGTGTCTCGACGGCGGTCATGCTTCCGTCGGCCGCGACGTCGTAGGTGGCCTGGTAGTCGGTGATGGTGACCGGATCGGCGCCCAGGTTGTCGGTCGAGCCGACGAACAGCGACATCGGCAGCACCAGGCCGATCACGGTGAGCACCAGGGCGACGAGCGACCAGAGCACGCGTTTCACCAGGTCAGCGTAGGGGAATTGACTGTGGAGAACCAGGTGCGTGCGGTGGCGGTCATCTGGCCGTCGGGCGACTGGAGATGGTTCGCGACGGATTCACGATCCGACGCACTAAGATGCCGGAAAGGCTTTGTCGTTGCTGTCCGGGGGCACACACGGAGCCGTGATTGTTGCTGGTCTCACAGTCGGAGCGGCACAATCGAAGCAGATGACATCTGATGACGGAGAACCGATGACCGACACTTCCTCGGCGACTGCCAAGGTGCGCAGGGCGTACGAGGACTTCCTGTCGGGCATCACACCCGCCGCGGACTCGGTGCGGCCGGTGGTGCGCGAGTCCTGGGCGCGCTCGGTCAAGCGCGGGGTGAACCCGGGGGATTCCGCGCAGGAGAAGGTCGACACGGCGATGTCGTCGGCCGAGTTCACCGAGTATCGCGACCACCATCCGATCACCGCGGTGCGCCCACTCGTCCAGTCACTGATGCTCGACGACATCGCCGACTCCGGCGTCGTGGTGGCGCTGACCGACCAGCAGGGGCGCCTGCTCTGGGTGGAGGGATCGTCGGAGGCGCGGGACAACGCCGCGCACATCAACTTCGTCGAGGGCTCCATCTGGAGTGAGGACGTCGCGGGCACCAACGCGCCGGGCCTGGCTCTCGCGGTCGATCGCGGTGTGCAGGTGGTCGGGCCCGAGCACTTCGCCGGACCTGTGCAGGGGTGGAGTTGTGCGGCCGCCCCGGTCCACGACCCGACGACCGGACACGTCATCGGCGTCATCGACGTCACCGGTGGCCGCGAGGTCGCCGCGCCGTTCGCGCTGGCCGCCGTGCGGTCGGTGGTCGCGGCGGTTGAACGTGAGTTGCAGTCGAAAGCAATAGATCTTGGCAATCCCGCCAGCTTCACTGCGCCCGCTGGTGCGCGGCTGACGGTGTTGAACGGCAGCACATACAGCTGGCGCCGGGCCGGCGATGCGACCGGGGTTCGCGCCCTGTCCCGACGTCACGCCGAGATTCTACTGCTGTTGCAGGCATATCCGGAGGGGCTCAACACCGAACAACTCGCGCTGCTGCTCGCCGAGGACGGCCTGGATCCGGTCACAGTCCGCGCGGAGATCTCCCGTCTCCGACGAGACCTCGGGACCGACGTGGTGGGCTCCCGACCCTACCGATTGACCGTCGACCTGCGGTCAGATGTCTCGGATATTCGTGAAAAGATCGCTGCCGGTGACGAACTCGCATCGGTGATCGACGAACTCGGGCGTGGCGGACTGCTGGTCGAGTCGTCGGCGCCGGGCGTGATCGAGATGTTCGAGGAGATCCGCGAGGACCTGCGATCGCGCCTCATCGCCGACGGCCGGGTCGACGTGCTGCGCAAGTGGACGTCGTCGGCGCATGGCCGCGACGACCTGGTCGCCTGGCGCCGTCTGGAACATCGCCTGCCGCCGGGACATCCGGATCGTGCCGTGGCCGGGGGGCGAATCCGGTTGCTGGACAAGCGGTACGGGGTGTAGGGATTTTCGCTGGTTCCTCGCTTGCTCAGGAACCGGGTCGCGCACCGAGGCTACCTGTGCGGCAGTCGATCTCGATGAGCTCGTCGCTAGCGCTCCTCGCTTACTCGATCGGCGGGGGTGGTGACCCATCGGCTCGGGAAGGAGCTGCGACGCCGCCCTTCCGCTGGTCGAGTAAGGGAGGAGCTTGCGACGACCGCATCGAGACCGCCTGTGCCGTAAATGATCTCAATGGTCTCGATCAACGGGGTCGCGGACTCTCGGCAGTCACCCAACCCGCCGCGCCCGCAACACCACGTCGTGCGTGTGGTGCCCACCACCCGCGGCGACGCCGCGTTCGCGGGTTTCGTTGGTGACGATCGTCCAGCCGTCGTCGAGCAGGTCGGCGATGTCGGCCGGCTGGAAGTAGTCGTCGGGGTTGAACCCATGTGCGCGAACGCCTTCCGGCGCGTGAGAGACCGCCAGTAGCGATCCGCCGGGACCGACTGCGTCGAGGAGTTTGCGTACCGTCGACTCGTCGGTGCGCGCGATGGGGAAGTAGTGGAGCGACACCAATCCGAAGTCGACCCCTGGTACGTCGTCGGTGGTGAGATCGGTCTGAATCCAGCTGATCTCGGGTCGGGGATCGATCTCTCGGGCGCGGTCGACGGCGACCTGGGAGATGTCGACGGCCATCACCTGCCAGCCGTGGTCGGCGAGCCATCGGGCGTCGGCGCCTTCCCCGGAGCCGACGTCGAGGGCGGTGCTCGGGGCGAGGTCGGAGGCCTCGGCGATCAGCGCAGGGTTGACGTCGGCCGTCCACAGTCGGTCGGCGCCGCGGTATTTCTCGTCCCACTCCGCGGCGGTGTCGATGGTGCGGTGCTCGGTGTCCTCGTCGCCCATGGACTCGACTGTACGGTCGCCGCGCCGGCCCGGAGTGGACTTCCCCTGGCGGTGGGCGCGTTCGGTCCTGGCGGATTGTCACACCCGAGGACTAGTCTTCGCTCATACGTTCGATACCAGGGGAAGGTGGTCTGACGTGCGGATCGAGCGCAAAGAGCGGGCCGAGGCGACGATCCTGCATGCCGACCTCGACTCGTTCTATGCCTCGGTGGAACAGCGGGACAATCCTGACCTGCGTGGTCGGCCGGTCATCGTCGGCGGCGGGGTGGTGCTGGCCGCCAGCTACGAGGCCAAGGCGTTCGGTGTCCGAACACCGATGCCGGGCAATCAGGCGCGGGCGCTGTGCCCGGGGGCGGTCGTCGTCCGGCCACGGTTCGATGCCTACATGGACGCCAGCCGACAGGTGTTCGAGATCTTCCACGATGTCACCCCGATCGTCGAGGGCATATCGGTCGACGAGGCGTTCATGGACGTCGGCGGCCTCCGTCGGATCAGCGGATCGCCCGTGGACATCGCGGCGCAACTGCGGGCGCGGGTGGCCACCGAGGTCGGATTGCCGATCACGGTCGGGATCGCCCGCACCAAGTTCCTGGCCAAGGTGGCCAGTGCCGTTGCCAAACCCGACGGGTTGATCGAGGTCGCGCCCGGCACCGAACTGGACTTTCTGCACCCGCTGCCGGTGCGCAGGCTGTGGGGTGTCGGCGCGGTCACCGAGGGAAAACTCGCCGATGCGGGTATCTCGACCGTCGGCGATCTCGCCGGTTTCGGCGAGCGCGGATTGTGCACGCTCCTCGGCCGCGGGTCCGGGAGGCACCTGTACGCGTTGTCGATGGCGCGGGATCCGCGTCAGGTGGAGACGGGCCGTCGTCGTCGGTCGATCGGGTCGCAACGCGCGATGGGGCGTCGACCCAAGGAGGAGGCCGATCTCGAGGCCACGCTCGTCGCGATCGTCGACCGGCTGGGCAAACGGCTGCGTGCCGCCGAACGGGTGTGTCGCACGGTGGTCTTACGACTCAGATTCGACGACTTCGGCCGTGCGACACGCTCCCGGTCGTTCCTGGAGTCCACCGATCGAACCGACATCGTCATGGCCGTCGCCCGCGGCCTGCTCGATGACGCGATGCCACTGATCCGGGATCGCGGGTGCACCCTGATCGGACTCTCGTTGACCAACCTCGACGACCACGACAGCGTCCAGCTCGCGCTGCCCTTCGACACCGACCACGCCGCCGACCTCGACCTCGCGATGGACCAGCTGAGAGATCGATTCGGGCGCGACGCGGTCACGCGCGCGGTGCTGATCGGGCGCAACCACGGCGACGACGCACCGATGCTGCCGGACTGACTCGTCGACTGTGCGTCCTGCCGCGTCGACTGTGCGTCCTCCCACGTCGACCGTGCGTCCTCATGCGTCGAGTGGGCAATGATGGCTTCAGCCTCTGCCCTGTCGATGCCATACGGTGCCCAGTCGACGGGGAGCGGCGCCCTCGACGGGAAGCGGCGCCCACTCGACGGGAAGCGAGCGGCGCCCAGTCGACGGGTAACGGAGCCCACTCGACGGGTAACGGTGCCCACTCGACGGGAAGCGGCGCCCAGTCGACGGGAAGCGACGGGCGGCTGCGCTCGCGCGATGAGCTCCGCGCGTGCGCAAAATGCGCAAAACACGACTAATGAGCGCAAGCGTGACTGTGACGTGGCTTACCCGAATAGTGCTCTTGTAACGGCCGACATGCACCGCCGCGAGCGGCACGTTGACCGTCCCCACAGCAGAAAGAGCAGACAATGTTGGTAGCACTCGGCCTCGGTATGGTGGCCACCTTCATGTTCCTGATCATCACCAAGAGAGCGACGCCCGTCGTCGCACTGATCCTGGTGCCGGTGGCGTTCGGTCTCTTCGCCGGGGCCGGCCTCGACATCAGCGACATGATCAAGGACGGCATCAAAGAACTCGCGCCCACCGCGGCGATGTTGTTCTTCGCGATCATCTTCTTCGGCATCATGATCGACGTCGGATTGTTCGACCCGGTGGTCAGATTCGTGGTCCGCATGGTCCGCAACGACCCGGCCCGACTCGTGGTCGGCACCGCGGTGCTCGCGGCGATCGTCTCCCTCGACGGCGACGGCTCGACCACATTCATCATCACCACCGCTGCGCTGCTGCCGCTGTACCTCAAGCTCGGGGTGTCGCCGGTGGTGCTGACCGTGGTCGCCGGTCTGGCGAACGGCACGATGAACATCCTCCCGTGGGGTGGCCCCACCGCCCGCGCCGCCAGCGCGCTCAAGATCGACACGAATGCCGTGTTCCTGCCGATGGTCCCGGCGTTGATCGTCGCGCTGATCGTGGTGCTCGCGTTCTCCTTCCACCTGGGCGTGATGGAGCGTCGTCGAATCGGCAAACTGGAGATCAAGGACTCGATCCTGATGCCGCGTGAAGAGGTCCTCGTGGCCGCCGGTGGAGGCTCGGGAACCGACGTTCCCGCCACGCCGCGCCGATTCGGCCGCCGCCGCAGCAGCGGAACCGCCGCGACGGGCTCGCCCGCCACGGGTTCGGCCGGCACCGCCGACGACGACACCACCACAACCCGCGACCTGCACATCGAGGAGTACAACGAGGACGGCGAGACCACCTTCACCGGTGTCCTCGACCCGAACCGGAAGACACTGCGGCCCAAGCTGTTCTGGGTCAACGCCGGGCTGACCGTGGCGCTGCTGGCCGTCCTCGGCATGGACGTCGTGGCGATCCCGGTGCTGTTCATGATCGCCGCCGCTCTCGCCCTGGCCATCAACTTCCCGCACGTGAAGGACCAGCAGGAGGCCATCACCCGGCACTCGTCGAGCATCGTCTCGGTGGTCGCGATGGTCCTCGCCGCCGCAGTCCTGACCGGCGTGTTCACGGGCACCGGAATGGTCGACGCGATCGCACACTGGCTCGCCGACGGCATCCCCACCTGGATGGGCCCACACATGGCTGTCGTCGTCGGCATCCTGTCGATCCCGCTGACCTTCCTGATGAGCAACGACGCCTTCTACTACGGGGTGCTGCCGGTGCTGTCGGAGACCGCCACCCGCTACGGCATCGACCCCACCGAAATGGCCCGCGCCTCCATCACCGGCCAGACCGTCCACATGCAGAGCCCGCTGGTCCCGGCGATCCTGCTGCTGGTCGCGCTCGCCGGCGTCAGCCTGGCCGACCACCACAAGAAGGTGCTGTGGCGTGCGACCCTGGTGTCGCTGGCCATGCTGGTCACCGGTTGCCTGGTCGGCGCGATCCCGTTCTGACCTGAGCCACCGAACCGAACCCGACGCCTAGGCTGATCGTCATGCGATTGCGAACGCAGGTACTTCTCCTGCAGCTCGTCGTGATCGCGATCAGTCTGGGCGTCGGTTTCGGTGTGGTGCTGTCCGGCGCCGACGACCGCGTCCGCGACGAATACGCCCAGCGTGCCCGCGCCATCGCGCAATCGGTGGCGGCCGATCAGCAGGTGCGCACCGAGGTCGCCGCGCACCAGGGCAGCGAGCTGGACCGGGCAGCACTGGCGACGGGCGCGCTGCAGGCCGAAGCGGTTGCCGTGCAGCAACGAACCGGCGCGCTGTTCGTGGTGATCGGCAACGACGACGGCATCCGCCTGGCTCACCCGGAACCCGACGAGCTCGGCAAGAGAGTATCCACCGATCCGTCCGTGGTGCTCACCGGACGCGAAGACATCACCACCGACCGCGGGACCCTCGGTGAATCGGTCCGCGCCAAGGTGCCGGTGTTCGACGATCAGCTGCGCGTCGTCGGATTCGTCAGCGTCGGGGTATCCACCGCGAAACTGGAGTCCGATACGCGGCACGACATCGTGGCGACGGTGCTGATCGCGCTGGCCGCCCTCGCCGTCGGAGCCATCGGCTCGGTGCTGCTCGCCCGACGCTGGCGACGGCTGACTCTCGGCCTCGAGCCCGACGAACTCACCGAGCTCGTCCGCGAGCAGGGCGCGGTGCTGCATTCGATGGCCGACGGTGTCCTGGCGGTCGACACCGCCGGTGTGGTGCGGGTCGTCAACGACACCGCTCGGCGCCTGCTCGACATCGACGCACCTGTCGGCACCCCCGTTGCCGACCTCGGGCTCAGTCCACGTGTCCGCAGCGTGCTCGACGAACCGACAGACGCCCCGATCGCGGCGACCGTCGGCGATCGGGTGGTGCTGGTGACCTCCCATCGCGTGGAGGCCGATGGCCGCGACTTGGGCATGGTGTTGTCGGTGGTCGACCGCACCGACGTGGAACGTCTTACGCGGGAGGTGGATTCGATCAAGTCGATGAGCAGTGCACTGCGGGCGCAACGACACGAGACGGCCAACCGGATGCATGTGCTCGCCGGTCTGCTGCGGCACGGGCACACCGACGAAGCCGTGGCCTACCTCGACGAACTCACCGGCGCCGGTACCCGGGGTGCACCGCTCGACGGTCTCGACAACGTCGCCGAACCGCACCTGCATGCCTTCCTCGACGCCAAGGCCGCCCAGGCACGCGAACGAGGCGTCACCTTGCGCCTCGGCGACCAGACGTGGGTGGCCGGCGCGCTTCGGGAACCGGTGGTGGCCACGACCGTGCTCGGCAACCTCGTCGACAACGCCATCGATGCGTCCGCGCCCGACCCGGCCGCGACCGGTGACGCGCCCGCGACGGTGGAGGCGGAGTTGATCACCGACGGCGACACCCTGCTGATCACCGTCGCCGACTCGGGGGAGGGCATCACATTCGACGACCCCGACCAGATCTTCGCCGAAGGGGTCACCACGAAGTCCGACCCGACGGTGCCGGGCGGGCGGGGAATGGGGTTGGCGTTGGCACGGCAGATCGCCCGGCGGATTGACGGGGACATCCAGGTGGCAGAGCCGGGCGGCGACGGCACCGGCGGCGCAGTACTGGTGGCCCGACTGCCCGGGGTCATGGACACGGAAGATGCTGTGCGATGACCGATTTGGGTGTGCTGATCGTCGACGACGACTTCCGGGTGGCTGCTTTGCACGCGTCGATCGTCGACGCGGTCCGCGGATTCAAGGTCATTGCCCGCGCCGGCAGCATGGCGCAGGCGAGGCAGGCTGCCACCGACCACGCGGCGGCCATCGACCTGGCCTTGCTCGACGTCTATCTGCCCGACGGCTCGGGCATCGACCTGGTTGCCGAACTACCCTGCGACGCATTCATCGTGGGTGCGGAGACCGATGCGGCCGCGGTCCGGGCGGCGATGCGGGCCGGCGCGCTTGCGTATCTGATCAAGCCGTTCCCCGACACCGAACTTGCCCGCCGCCTCGCCGGCTATGCCCAGTACCGACGAGTCCTGGCCGCCGAGCACGTCGACCAGCACGCCGTCGATGCCGCGGTGTCCGCCTTGCGTTTCGGCACCCGTGGGTCGGATCGGCCAGAGGCGGGCTCGCAGACCGAACAACGCATTCTGGACCTGTTCGGCACCGGTGACGGGCCACTGTTCGCCGACGAGGTGTCTGCCGCGCTCGGAGTGTCCGCGGCGACGGCACGGCGCCACCTGGCGAATCTGGTGTCGTCGGGGAAGCTGAGTATGTCGCTGCAGTACGGCTCGACGGGGCGGCCGCGGCAGGAGTATCGACTGCCCTGATGGCCGGATCACCGTCGGGTGGGCGCCACTTTCCGTCGAGTGGGCGTCGTCCCTGGTCGAGTGGGTACCTGGCTGGCGATCGGATGAGGGCCGGACACGGGCGTGGCCGCACACCCGACGAAGATCGGCGCACACTCGACGAAAATCGGCGCACACTCGACGGGAAACGATGCCCACTCGACGGGTGGGCCGCAATCGAACCCGAACCCCTGGCACAGAGCCGACCGGGGTCTATGGTGTCTGCCATGACGATGAACGTGGACGCCACCCATCCGGATCTGGTCACCGTCGGGGTGCCGACACACTGGTACAACCTCGCCACCGAACTCGACACCCCGATCCCGCCGCACCTGCATCCGGGCACCAAGGAGCCCGTCGGCCCCGACGACCTCGCCGCCCTGTTCCCGGCGGGGCTCATCGCCCAGGAGGTGACCGGCGAGACCTACGTGGAGATCCCCGAGCCCGTCCGCGAGATCTATCGGATGTGGCGACCGTCGCCGTTGATCCGGGCACGTAGGTTCGAGGAGGCGCTTAACACCAAGGCGCACATCTACGTCAAGTACGAGGGAGTCAGCCCGGTCGGCAGCCACAAGACCAACTCGGCTGTTGCGCAGGCGTACTACAACAGCCTCGACGGAGTGCGACGCCTCACCACCGAAACCGGCGCCGGACAGTGGGGCAGCGCCCTGGCCTTCGCCGGCGCGCAGTTCGGGATCGACGTCGAGGTGTGGCAGGTCCGGGCCTCCTACGATTCCAAGCCGTACCGTGGCTTCCTGATCCGCACGTACGGCGGCACCCTGCATCCGTCGCCGTCGGAGCTGACCGAGTCCGGACGCGCGATGCTGGCCAAGGATCCGAACACCACCGGCAGTCTCGGCATGGCGGTGAGCGAAGCGGTCGAGGTGGCCGCCGGCGACCCCGACACCCGCTATGCGCTCGGCAGCGTGCTCAATCACGTTGTGCTGCACCAGAGCGTGATCGGCCAGGAGGCCGTCGAGCAGCTCAATGCGGTCGAGCCCGACGGCGCCGATGTCGTGTTCGGATGCGCCGGTGGCGGTTCCAACCTCGGCGGGCTGGCGTTCCCGTTCCTGCGGGAAAAGATCCACGGACGCTCCAACCCGCGGGTCGTCGCAGCCGAACCCGCGGCGTGCCCGTCGATCACGCAGGGGGAATACCGGTACGACCACGGCGATGTCGCCGGACTGACACCGCTGCTCAAGATGCACACGCTGGGTATGGATTTCGTGCCGGACCCGATCCACGCCGGTGGCCTCCGCTACCACGGGATGGCACCGGCGCTGAGCCACACCGTCGAACTCGGACTCGTCTCCGGAGTCGCGATCACCCAGCACGACGCGTTTGCGGCCGGTGTGCAGTTCGCGCGGGCGCAGGGCATCGTGCCGGCCCCGGAGTCGACGCACGCGATCGCCGCGTGCGCCGCACACGTCGCCGATTCCGACAAGGAGGAGGTCGTGGTGATCGGGTTGTCCGGCCACGGGCAGCTCGACCTGCCCGCCTACGCCGAGTACCTCGACGGAAAGTTCTGAGCTCCCAGTCTTTCTCGGTGGAGACGGTGCGGACAGCCGGGGTCGACCTCGCGGCCTCACCCCGGCTGACCGCGGTCGCCGTCGTCGAATGGTCGGCGGAATCGGCGCGACTGATCGAACTGGTCACGCCCGCCGACGATGCAACGATCCGCGCCTTGCTGAAAACCGCTCCGTACGGGCCGTCCGAGGGGCATATCCCCTCGGACGGTCCTCACGGGGCGGATCCTGGTCACGTCGCCAAGGTAGGCGTCGACGCGCCCTTCGGCTGGCCCGATGATTTCGTGGATTTCGTTGTCGCACAGCATCGAGGTGAGCTCGGCGCCGGTCGCGGACTGGACGAGATCGACAACCGGCGGCCGCTGGCGTATCGGCTCACCGACCGGGTGGTGGTCGAGAAGGGTTGGGGCCGGCCGTTGAGCGTGTCGGCCGATCAGATCGCGCATGTCGCGTTTCGGGCGGCCGGACTGATCGCGGATCTCGGGGTGGCGGATCGGGTGAACGGGTGGGCCGTCGAGGCGTATCCGGCGGCAGCACTGAAGCGATGGGGGCTGACCTCGCGCGGATACAAGGGAGTGTCGAACCAGGCGCGGCTCGCCGAGTTGACCGACCGCTTGTCCGAGGCGGCCCCGTGGCTGGAGCTGGGCCTGCATCGTGAGCGGATGACACACGACGACAACGCTTTTGATGCCGTGATCACGGCGCTGATCGCGCGGGCGTCAGCGCTGGGTAGGACTCACCTCCCCGAAGCCGCGGACCGCGACATCGCCGCTCGCGAGGGCTGGATTCACGTACCGACATGCGACCTCGACGGTCTAGTTGCCGCCTAGGTCCAGTCGCATCACCACCCGCGGAAACCCGGCCAATACCGACGTCGTGTCCGCGGCGTGGTGAAAGCCCGCGGCCTCGAACAGCTTTCGTGTCCCGACATACGCCATCGTCAGGTCCACCTTCTCGCCGTGGTTGTCGACCGGATAGCCCTCGATGGCCGGAGCCCCGTTCTCGCGGGCGAAGTCGACGGCCCCCGCGATCAACGGGTGCAGCAGACCCTGCTTACGATGACCGGGCCGAATCCGCATGCACCACAGCGACCACACGTCGAGGTCGTCGACGTGCGGGATTCTGCGGTTGGTGGCGAAGGTGGTGTCGCGCCTGGGGTGTACCGCCGCCCAGCCGACGACCTCGTCGCCGTCGTATGCGAGCACCCCCGGCGGGAGGGTCCGCCGACACAGCTTCTTGACGTACTCACCCCGCTCCTCTCGCGCGAGCTGCTGGTTGACTTTGTTCGGGATGCGATAACTCAGGCACCAGCATACGTTGGCGTCGGGGCGCTTCGGCCCGACCATGGTGCGGACATCGGCAAACCGGGTCGCCGGGCGGACGGTGATGGTCATGCCCGGTCCGCCGTCCCCAGCCCGTAGACGGTCCGGTACCAGATGGCCGTGAGTATCTCGACGGCCGTGTCGTCGTCGGGGCGTTCCACCCGGAGGTCACCGCCGGCCGCCAGCCATGCCCAGCAGGTCGACTCCAGTGTCGAGACGAGTGCCGAGGCGAGCGGACCCAGGGGCAGGTCGATCCGATAGCCGCTGCGGGCGGCGGCGTCGAGGCCGATGAGGATCTGTTTGATGCCCGATGC
Organism: Gordonia sp. NPDC003424; assembly: GCF_053588655.1. Taxonomy (NCBI): domain Bacteria; kingdom Bacillati; phylum Actinomycetota; class Actinomycetes; order Mycobacteriales; family Gordoniaceae; genus Gordonia; species Gordonia sp. NPDC003424. The sequence continues at coordinate 179,639 of NZ_JBSFQJ010000007.1, read as the reverse complement.
GCGGTTCTCCAGCCAGCGCTGCCGGAACGTCTCGTCGAGCATGGACATCTGGAACAGGCCGATGATCTCCGGCAAATACTCCTGATAGTGCGTCCAGTACGCGGTGACGGCGGCCCGGACACCGGCTTCGGGGTCGGCGTGTCGCGTCGCCAGCGACTCCTCGACGACTTCCGCGCTGAACTGGTCGAGCAGCGCCTCGAGCAGTTGTTCCTTGCTGTCGTAGTAGTTGTAGAACGATCCCGTCGACCGTCCTGCCACCGCGGCTATGTCCGAGATCTTGGTGTTCAGGAACCCCTTCTCGGCGAAGCATTGTCGCGCGGCATCGAGGAATGCGGCTTCCGTCCGCCGGCCCTTGGTGGTGGGTGGCACGTCGTTCCGCTCCTGTCATGTCCGTCGGTGGTTCGCACAGTGAATTATCCACGCTCCGGCATCGGGACCGGGCCCTTGTCTTTACCTGAAACTGAATCTAGCATCAGAAAAGTTGTTGGCACCTACAAAGGAGACGGCACGGATGGCGATGATGACCAGGGACGACTATGTCGCCTCGCTCGACGACGGTCGGCGGATCTTCGCCGAAGGTGAGGAGGTCAAGGACCTCGCCAACCACCCGCAGTTCGCGACCGCCATCACGCTGGTGGGTGACGGGTATGAGAGCCACTACGTCACCGGCGACGACGTCAGCGGTCCGTACTTCGACATCCCGAAGAGCGCCGCCGAACTCAAGGAGACGCTGCAGAGGCTCCTGGGATGGGACATGGTCACCGTGACCACCAGTCAGGGCCTGCTGGCGCTGCTCACCGCCGCCGCGCGCATGCGCGCCGATCACCCGGAACTCTCGAAGCGCATCGAGGACTACTTCGACTACTGCCGCCGCAACGACCTGCGGTGCGTGCAGGCCATCACCGACGCCAAGGGGGACCGCAAGCTGCCACCGGGGGCGCAGCAGGACCCGGACGTCTACACCCGCATCGTGGAACGACGCCCCGACGGCATCGTCATCCGCGGTGCGAAACTGCACATCTCGTCGGCCGCCGTGAGCCACGAGCTGGTGGTGATGCCGACCAAGAACATGAAGCCCGGCGAGGAGGACTACGCGGTCGCCTGCGCCGTCCCCGTCAACGCGCCCGGAGTCCGGATCGTCAACACCAGCTACGCACCGCGCGAGCGTGAAGAGGACTTCCCCGTCAGTGCCAAGCACAACATGCCCGAGGGCTTCATCATCTTCGACGACGTGTTCGTCCCCACCGAACGGGTCTTCCTGGCGGGCGAGACCGCGCACTCGGCCACCTTCGCGCACGCGCTCGGTCTCTGGGAACGGCTGGGTGGCACCGCGCACATGTCCGAATTCGCCGACCAGCTCGTGGGTCTCGCGCAGTTGATCGCCGAGGCCAACGGCACGGAGAAGATCGTGCACATCCGCGAGAAGATCGCCGAGATGGTCATCTATGCCACGATGACCCGCGCCGGACTCGAGGCGGCCATCGCCAACGCCGAGGAGAGTCCGGAGGGCTGGTGCTTTCCCAGCGAGCTCTACACCAACGCGGCAAAGCATTATGCCGCATCCGAATACAGCCTCATGGTGCGTCATCTCCACGACATCGGCGGCGGCTCGATCCTCACCGCACCGTCGATCGCGGACCTCGAGAACGACGAGGTGGGTCCGTTCATCCAGAAATACATGGCGACCAGGGACGGCATCTCCGGCGAGTACCGGACCAAGCTGTTCCACGCGATCCGCGACTTCACCGCGGACGCCTATGGCGGCTGGCAGTTGGTCACCATGCTGCAGTCCGGCGGTGGCCTCTACGCCCAGCGACTGGTGGCGCGCAAGCACTATGACATGGACAAGGCCAAGCGGCTCGCGCTGGAGCTCGCAGGATTGGCATGACCACGACCGAAATTCCCAGCGAGATCGGCGCATTCGCGGGCTACCTCCGAAATCGGTTGGCAGGTCTGGTCGGCGAGTATGCGCAACCCGCCGGCGCCCGGACCGACAGCGACCGGATCGCCGCCGTCGAGGAACTGCGGGAGGGGCACGAGGATCACGTCGCCATGGTCCGCCGATTCCAGGGCGCGCTGTTCGAGGCCGGAATCGCCTGGCCGAGCGGGCCTCCGGATCTGGGTGGTCTCGGATTGACCACCGCGCACGACCAACTCCTCGAGAGTGTGCTCGACGAGATGGAATTCCCCTCGCGGGAAGTTCTTTTCGTCGGTCTGAACATCGTGACCCCGGCGCTGGTCCGTCATGCATCGGCGGAGTTGCGTGATCGTGTCGTGACGGGGATCTACCGGGGCGAACTCATCGGCTGTCAACTGTTCTCCGAGCCGGGTGCGGGATCCGACCTCGCCGGGGTGAGCACCCGGGCGGTGCGCGACGGGGACGACTGGGTGCTCACCGGACAGAAGGTGTGGACCTCGATGGGGCACCTGGCCGACGTCGGCGAGGCTCTCGTCCGCACGAACCCGGACGCGCCGAAACATGCCGGCCTGACGATGTTCCTCGTCGACATGCACGCACCAGGGGTGACGGTGCGGCCGATCCGGCAGATGACCGGTGGTGCCGCCTTCAACGAGGTCTTCCTCGATGAGGTCCGTGTTCCCGACAGCCACCGCATCGGCGGGGTCGGGGAGGGCTGGCAGGTGGCCGCCGCCAGCCTCGGCAACGAACGCAGCACCATGAGTGGTGCGGCCGGGCCGTTGACCCTGTACGTGATGGAGCGGGTCGTCGAACTCGTGCGGCGTCTCGACGCCGAGGCCGACCCCGTCCATCGTCCCCAGATCGCACGCACGGTGGCCGCGGTGGCCGCGATGCGGGCAGCTGCCGGACTCACCCCGGGGTCGTGGACGCACCACCTGGAGCCGGTCGCCGGGTCGGTGCTGAAGATGCTCATGGCCCGGGCGGCCGACGAGATCGCCGCACTCGCCACCGCGGTCCTCGGTGACTCCGCGTTCGTCGACGTCGGCGACGACGACACATTCGCCTGGTCGGAGTTCATACTCGGAGTGCCCGCTCTACACATCGCCGGCGGCACCGACGAGATCCAGCTCAACGTGATTGCCCAACGCGGGCTCGGCCTGCCCCGGAAATAGCCACCCGCCAACCACATCCACTCGCGGAACCCGAGGAGCGCACGACCATGGAATCATTCATCCACCATCGCAAGGGCCGTACCCCGCGGCAGATCCACCGCGATATCGAGGATCTGAAGGACGACGAGCTCGGCCGCTACGGATTCACCGGGCGCACCGCACATCTGTACCGCCGCAACGACCCTACGCAGTATCGTGCGGTGGGGGATCTCGCGGGTCTCGACCGCCAGACCCGCGATCTGACGCCGACGGACCAGGTCGACCCCGCGGGTGAACCGCTGCTGATGTTCTACAACGACGACTGCCGCATCCTGCTGAGTCGACGCAGCGAGGTGGCACCCTTCTACACGCGCAACGTCGACGGCGACGAACTCGTCTTCGTGCACGCCGGCACCGGTCTCTTCGAAACGGAGTTCGGTCGGTTGCCATATCGCCCAGGCGATTACGTCTACATCCCGAAGGGGACGACCTACCGGCAGGTGCCCGACGGCCCGTGCATCTTGCTCATCGTCGAGGCCGCCGAGGAGTTCCGTGTGCCGGAAGCCGGCGTGCTGGGACGGTTCTTCCCGTTCGACTCGTCGCTCGTCGTGGTGCCCGAGGCCGAGGCCTTTCCCGACGACGGACGTGAGGAGTACGAGGTCCGCTTCCGGCAGCGTGAGGGTAAGACATCGATCTTCTACCCGTTCAACCCGCTCGACGTCGAGGGCTGGAAGGGCGACAACTTCGCGTTCACCTTCAATCTGGAGGACTACGACGTGATCACTTCGGAGACAGTACATCTGCCGCCGACCGTGCATCTGTTCATGCAGGCGACCGGTGTGTACGTGATGAACTTCCTGCCCCGGCCGGCCGAAACCCGCGCGGGCGCCGAACGACCCCCGTGGTATCACCGCAACACCGACTTCGACGAGATCGCGTTCTTCCACGGCGGCAGCATCTTCGGTGTCGACATGCCACCGGGCCTCATCTCGCATGCGCCGCAGGGCATTCACCACGGACTGCCCGAACGCGCCCGGCGACGCGCGCGACGTCGCTTCGACACCGACCAGCGTGTCGAGTGGCAGGTCATCTCGATCGACACCCACCGGCGTCTGATCGCCACCCCGGCCATGATCGGCTCGACCCAGGTCGAGGTCGCAGAGGAGGTACAAGTATGAGTGGCAACCGTTTCGACTACGAACGCATCCCCTACCTGGTGGTCTTCGACGACCACTCGGCCTACCGGGACACCTATGGCGGCGTCACCGAGAGTGTGGTTCTCGAGAGTTATCTCCTGAAACCCAAGGGTGTTCCGTCGGACACCGTCATCATCTTCATGCACCCGATCGGTGGTGGCGCCTATCTGCCCATGACCAACGCACTCCCGCGCGTCGGACATCACGTCATCTACTGCAACAGCCGCTACCGTGGTGTCGACAGCGCGCTGATCATGGAGAAGGTCGTGCAGGACCTCGGCGCGTGCGTGAAGGACGCACGAGAACGTTTGGGCTACACCAATGTGGTCCTCGCCGGGTGGAGCGGTGGCGGCGCGCTCTCCCTGTACTACCAGCAGCAGGCGCGGCACGCGACGGTCACCCGCACCCCGGCCGGGGAGTATCCGGACCTCACCGAGCTCGATCTGCCCGCGGCCGACGGCATGATGTTGCTCGCCGCCCACGTGAGCCGGCACGGCACGCTGACCGAGTGGATGGACCCGTCGATCCTCGACGAGAACGATCCGTCGAAGCGCGACCCCGAACTCGACATCTACAACCCCAACAACCCGAATCAGGCGCCTTACACCCCCGACTTCCTCGATCGTTATCGGGCCGCGCAGATCGACCGCAACCGGCGGATCACCGCGTGGGTCAAGGAGCAACTCGACGATCTGCGTGGCCGCGGGGAACCCTTGATGGAACGCGGCTTCATCGTGCACGGCACGATGGCCGATCCGCGCTGGCTCGACCTCACCCTGGACCCCAACGATCGCAAACCCGGCTGCTACCTGGGTGATCCGCGGATCGTCAACATGGGACCGGTCGGCCTCGCACGGTTCACCACTCTGCGAAGCTGGTTGTCGCAGTGGAGCTACGACGACGCCAACGGCGACGGTCCGCGGTGCGCAGCCGATCTCGCGGTGCCCACCCTGGTGATCGGCAACTCCGCCGACAACGCCTGCACCCCGAGCCACACCCATCGGCTCTTCGACGCGGTCGGCTACCACGACAAGACTATGCACACCATCGACGGCGCAACGCATTACTACTCCGGCCGCGAACAGATCCCGTATCTCCGGCAGGCCGTCAACACCATCTCCGAGTGGTTGGGCGAACGCGGGTGGACAGCGTGAGTGGTGCCGGGGGCGGGCCGGACGACATAACACCCGACGAGGTCCGGGCAGCGTTGCGCGAGTACTTCGCCGACCGGCCGGGCCTCACGGAAGTGCGCCGCAATCGCGACGAAAGTTCCTCTTCTGATGGAGGTTTCGACCGAGAAGGGTGGAGCGTTCTCGCCCGGCAGGTCGGATTGATCGAGGTGGGTGCTCCCGAGCAGTGGGGCGGGCAGGGTCTGGGCCTGCCCCATCTCGTGTCGATCGCCGAAGAATGCGGGGCCGCGCTCTATCCGGGTCCGGTTCGGGCGACTCTGCTGCTCGCGGCGTCGCTCGCCGGGGCCGATGTGGGGTCGGTACCGGGCGAACTGCGGTCGGCTATCGAGGACTTCTTCTGCGGTGCAGCGATTGTCGGCATCCCGACCCGACTCGGCACCGCCGGACCACCGGAGTTCCGGGACGGTCGGCTGAGTGGACGGGTGCCCGCGGTGACCCACGGGACGGCCGCCGGCCTCGTGCTGTGTGTCGCACAGACCCCGGAGGGACCCGCTCTGGCGGTGGCCGCCCCGGCAGCATGTCCGACCGGGGTCGAACGAATCGGCTTGCCGAGCATCGATCTCGCCACGCCGCTGGCAGACGTGGTGCTCGCGGAGGTCCCGGCGGTCCTGCTGACGGCGCCCGGCGATGGCGAAGCGCTGCAACGATTCCGGACCGTCGAAGCGCTTCTGCTGGCGGCCGAGCAGGTCGGCGGTGGCGAGGGCTGCCTCGGTGCGATGGTCGCCTACGCGAAGGTGCGCGAGCAGTTCGGCACGCTGATCGGCACCTACCAGGCCATCCAACACCATTGCGCCACAACAGCAATCTCCGTCGCCGCCGCACGCGCTCTGGTGGCTGCTGCCGCGGACGCCGCCGCCGGCGGAGACGATCGCGCCGCACGTCAACTGACGTTGCTCGCCCGAGCCGACGCGGCCGATGCGTTCACCGGCGCTTCCAGCACACTCATCCAGGTGTCCGGCGGCATCGGATTCACCTGGGAGCACGACGCCCATCTGTTCTTCCGCCGGGCCCGCGCGACCACCGCCATCGGCGGCACGCCCGCACAGTTCCGCGACCGCGCCGTTGCGGCGGGATGTCTGGATCTGTTGGTGCAGGCGGTGGCATAGGCCCGCATGGTCTCGACGCGAGTCCTCGTAAGCGCGGTCGCCGGCTCAACCAGCCAAAAGGGCAGCGGCAGGGCGCCGAAGGGGCGGCGACTCTTCCCGGCCCGGGTCTACTGACCCCACCTCCGCCGTTCGGTAGAGTGCGGTCATGAGCGTGGCTGAGCAGCATCGACCCGAGGTGACCATCGTCGAGGTCTCGCCCCGCGACGGTCTGCAGAACGAGAAGGTGACCCTGTCGACCGCCGAGAAGCTGGATCTGATCCGGCGGTCGGTGGCTTTCGGCGCCCGCCACGTCGAGGTCACCAGCTTCGTGCATCCCACCAAGGTGCCGGCGATGGCCGATGCCGAGGACGTGGTCGCCGGTTTACCGTCGGGCGACGGAATCGACTACAGCGCACTGATTCTCAACGAGCGCGGCCTGGACCGCGCGATCGCCGCCGGTGTCCGCGAGATCAACGCCGTCGTGCATTGCACCGACACGTTCAGTGGCCGCAATCAGGGCACCGACATCGACGGCGGCATCCGGATCTGGCAGAACATCGCCAGCGGTGCCGCGGAGGCGGGGGTCACCGCCAACCTCACCATCGCGGTCGCGTTCGGCTGCCCGTTCGAGGGTGAGGTGCCCGTGCTGCGTCTGGCCTCCATCCTCGAACGCGTGCTCGAGACTCCGCCCGCCGAACTGTCCCTGGCGGACACCATCGGCGTTGCGGTGCCCCGGGACGTCCGCGAACGGTTCGCTGTCGCCGCCGAACTGGTGTCCCCGGCGACCGGTCTGCGCGCGCACTTCCATGACACCCGCGGCGTCGGGATCGGCAACGCGCTGCAGGCCGTCGAATCCGGTGTGACCATCCTCGATGCCAGCCTGGGCGGCATCGGCGGCTGCCCGTTCGCGCCGAATGCGACCGGCAACATCGCCACCGAGGATCTGGCCTACGCGTTGGATCGTTCGGGGGTGTCGCATGGGTTGGACACCGCGGCACTGCGGGAGGCAGGCGAATGGCTGGAGACCCGCTTCGGCCGTCGACTCCCGGCCAATGTGCTGCACGCGGGAGGGTTTCCGACGCCGGTCGATGCCTAGGGTTCGTATTCAGCAGGCTCCCAGGGCATGTCAGCCCGCGGGTGCCGACGCGGCCAAGCCGGCCAGGGCCTTGCGCTGCACCTTTCCGGTGGCGGTGCGGGGCAGCGCATCGAGGATCACAACCGTCTTGGGTACCTGGTAGCCGGCGAGACGGCTTCTGCACCAGGCGATCAGATCGCTGTCCGTGATCTCCCGGTCGGTCACGATGGCGGCGGTGACCCGCTGTCCCCAATGTGGATCGGAGGTGCCGAACACGGCGCACTCGACAATCCCCGGCATCGCCGCGATCACCTCCTCGACCACCTGGGGGTGGACGTTCTCCCCACCGGTCTGGATCATGTCGTCGGCCCGACCCTGGACGAAGATGTAGCCTTCGTCGTCGACGAAACCCACGTCGCGGGTGTTCAGCCAGCCGTCGACGATCACCTCGCGGCTTGCCTCGGGGCTGTTCAGATACCCCTCGGTGAGAGTCGGTGCGCGGAACCACAATTCGCCCGACGTGCCGACGGCGAGAGGGCGGCCCGTCGCGTCGCGGACCTCCACGTCGACGCCGATGCCCGGCCGGCCGGCCGACGCGAGGTGGCGGGGACTGGCGCCGACATGATCGTCGGCGAGCAGGAACGCGACCCCGCCGCCGCTCTCGGAGAGTCCGTATACCTGACAGAACTCGCACCCGAGGATGTCGATGGCCTCGTGGAGAAGATGCTGGGTGATCGGTGCAGCGCCATATCCGATGTGCTGCAAGGACGTCAGGTCTCGGGGGTGGCGCTTGAGTTCGTCGAGCAACGCGTGGATCAGGGTGGGCACCATCAGCGTGTGGGTGATGTCGTACTCGGCGAGCGAGCGGGCGATACCGGCCGGTGACGCGTCGTCGGTGTAGACCGTCGTGAAACCGATGGCGCAGGCGTAGTTGGCCCAGGTGGCTCCCGCGGCGTGGAAGGTCGGCGGGATCACCAGCGCCCGGCTGTCCGGTGTGAAGTGGTGGACGTCGGCGTACGGAATCGTCGCCTCGACGGCCCGCCGCGTCAGCGGCACCCCTTTCGGGTTCCCGGTCGACCCCGAGGTGAAGTAGACGAGCGCTTCGTCGTCATCGTGCGGGTCGACGGTCGCTGCCGGGGCTTGATCGGCCGCCGGCCACTGCGCCCCCGAGTCCACAACGGTCACACCCCCGACGGAAAGCCGATCGGCGACGTCGGTGAACCGTGCGTCGACGACCACGTGCGCCAGGGCGACCTCTTCGGTGACCCGACGGAGTCCGTCCGCAGGGAGACGGAAGTTGAGTCCCACGATCGACGCGCCACGCCGCCAGGCGCCCAGCAGCGTGAGCGGGTAGGCGACGGTATTGGGGCCCAGATAACCGATCCGGTCGCCGGGGCCGACCCCGAGATCGGCCAACAGTCCCGCGCAGCGATCGGCGGATGCGTCCAGATCGGCCCACGTCAGTGAGCGTTGCGGATCGATGAATGCAGGCGCCTGGGGGCGCTCGGAGGCGTGTCGGCGCACCGCCTGATCGATTGACTCCGCTGTGGACATGGATGGCGGTTCCTCTCCGACAAGGAGTGTCGTCTGTGTCGCGCCACAGGCACTCCACTAGCTTGTTCCTGAATCTGACCCTGGATTCAGAAAAAGTCAAGCAGTTGTCGCACTTCCGGGCATTTGCCCTCGTAGAGCGATGTCTTTGCGGTGAGAAGTATCGACCTCCGGGTACTCTCAACCCATCATGGATGGAGTCGATGTCATCGTGTCGAACTGGGCCGTCGCACGTCCCGAGCTGGATGTCTCCGCGTTGAAGGTTTTCGGGCGTCTTCATCGGAGCTTCCTGGTCTACAAGGCACGGATCGCCGAGACCTTCGAGTCGTACAACATCAACGACGCGGGATTCGACGTACTGGCCTGCCTGCGACGCGCCGTCCCCGATCATCGGCTGACGGCAGGCGACCTCGCCGAGCAGACCCTGGTCACCACCGGAGGCCTCTCGCTGCGGGTCAAGCGACTCGAAGAGGCCGGCCTGGTCACCCGCACCCGCGACGCGACCGATGCACGTGTGGTCTACGTCGAACTGACCCCGGCCGGCGCGGCGCTGGTCGATCGCATCGCCGACGAGCACTTCGCAAAGTTGCAGATCATGCTCGACGGGCTGTCCGAGACGGAAGCGGTCGAGCTTGCGCAGTTACTCGGTCGACTGGAGAACTCCGCGCGTTCCGCGATCCTCGGGGACGGCATGGATCCCGGGGAATCCGATCCCGCGGCGTCGGCCTGACGACATTTCTCAGAATTCTCTTCGAGCCATCGTGATGGCCGACACAGGCACTGTGACCTGCGTCGCTTCCATTTCCGGCGCGTAAATCGGGTGTAACGAAGCGTTGTGCAGGCACTTCGGGGGTTGACCTCTTAGCGCTAAGACGTTAGACATGTCTTAGCGCAAAGATAAATAGTTCTTCAGCGCACCAGCCCCACAGTCAGCCCCCGTGAATGGACATCGCATGTCGCTAGTCGCGAGCACCGCCACCGTCGTCTCGATGACGGAACCATCCGTCGACCCCGACCGAGACCTCCTCGACCGGATTTTCGTCGCCGGCCGGTGGGAGATCGGCACCGGCGATCTCATCGAGTCGGTGAACCCGGCGACCGGTGAGGTATTCGCCAGGTTGCACGGCGCCGGCGCCGACACCGTCGACGTCGCCGTCCGCGAAGGCCTCGGCGCGGCGCGGCAGAGCGGGTGGGCGTCGATGCTGCCTCACGAGCGGGCCGCGGTGCTACATCGCATCGGCAACGCGGTCGAGGCCAACGCCGACCGGATCGCTGCCCTGCAGACCCTCGACACCGGCAAGACCCTCACCGAGACCCGCGCCCTTGCGGGCAGCGCCGCCAACACCTTTCGTTACATGGCGGCCGCCCTCGAGACCATGGACGGCTCGCTCACCACGCCACGCGGGCCCTGGATGACCCTGTCCACCTATCGCCCGATGGGTGTCATCGGCGCCATCACCCCGTGGAACTCGCCGATCGCCTCGGACGCACAGAAGATCGCCCCGGCTCTGGCGGCCGGCAACGCGGTGATCAGCAAACCGCCGGTCTGGGCACTCTGGGTCACCCTGCTGCTCGCCCGCCTCGCCGAAGACGCCGGTCTGCCGCGCGGCCTCCTGTCGGTGCTCCCAGGTCCGGGCCGCACCGTCGGCGAGGCGCTGGTCCGCCACCCGCAGGTCGCCAAGGTCAGCTTCACCGGCGGTACCACCACCGGCCGGCATCTCGCCCACGTTGCCGCCGACAAGCTGATGCCGATCACCCTCGAACTCGGCGGCAAGTCGCCGACCATCGTCTTCGACGACGCCGACCTCGACCGCGCGCTGCAGGGCATCCTGTTCGGCATCTTCTCCTCGAGTGGACAGAGCTGTATCGCCGGATCGCGAGTCTTTGTGCAGCGCAGCATCTTCGACTCCTTCACCACTGAACTGGTCCGCCGCGCCGAGGCCCTGCGCGTCGGACCGGGCACCGACCCCGCCACCGACGTCGCACCGATGATCACCCGCGCACACCGCGACTCCGTCGCCACCATGGTCGACGACGCGGTCCGCGCCGGCGCCCAGATACTCTGCGGTGGAGCGATTCCCGACGATCCGACACTTGCCGCCGGCAGTTACTACCCGCCGACCATTCTGGCCGGCGTGACCAACACCGACACCATCGCGCAGGAGGAGGTGTTCGGCCCGGTCGCCGTGATCATGCCGTTCGACGACGAGGCCGATGTCATCGCCCAGGCCAACGACACCGTGTTCGGGCTCGCCAGCGGCATCTGGACCGAGGACTACCGTCGCGCCCTGCGGGTCGGCGAGGCCATCAATGCCGGCACGGTGTGGGTCAACACCTACAAGCAGTTCTCCATCTCCACCCCCTTCACCGGACTGCGCGACAGCGGCCTCGGCACCGAGAAGGGTCGCGACGCCGTGCGCCAGTACTGCGACCAGAAGAGCATCTACCTCGACCGCAGCGACTCCCCGCTCGGCTGGGGTCGAAACAACTGAAGCCCAACAGTTCCCACCTCCAGGAAAGGACATCATCCGATATGACCACCACCGTCGCCACCGACGCCCACCCCTACAGCCCCGCCTACGCCGTCGCCGGCTTCGGATTCGTCTCCGGCGCACTCTCGGTCGACGAGAACGGCATCGCGGTCGACGGGATCGAGCCCGCCCTCGACGCCGCCGTGGCGCGGCTCACCGAGCGACTCGCGACCATCGGCATGCGCCTCGAAGACGTCGTCAAGACCACCTACTTCGTCACCGACGTGACCCTGCGCGACGCGGCAAACCGCCACTACCAGAGGATCTTCGACGCACCCCGGCCCGCCCGCTCGTTCGTCGAGGTGGCGGCGCTGCCCTACGGTGCCACCGTCGAGATCGAAGCCATCGCGCACGCCTCCTGAGCAAACCATCTGTCGGACAACGGTGTCCGGCAACCATCCCGGCAAGTAAGAACCGAAAGGACACATCATGACCGCTCCCGAGAAGACCGCCGTCGACCTCGACGCCCTCATCGACTCCTGCATCGCGAGCCGCGACACCCGTTACGAGGACTGGGACACCCTCGGCTTCCAGGCCGCCGCCGGCGGAGACCGATTCAAGCGCGCCCAGGTCCGCTACATCGGGTCCGGCGCCACCGGAAACCACGAGGGCGACAACCGAAGCCTGCCGTCGGAGCACTTCACCTTCTCCAACATGCGGCTCCCGGTCGGTGCGGTCGGTCCCGAGCACACCCACCACGACGTCGAAGAGGTCTTCTTCGTCCTCGAGGGTGAGCTCGATGTCGCCGTGCACGACGTCGAGGACGGCACCCGAAAGGCCGTCCGCCGCCTCGGCTACCGCGACCTGATCCGCGTGCCGGCCGGAGTGCCCCGCAGCCTGGCCAACGTCGGCGACACCGACGCGCTGTTCTGCGTGATCATCGGCTCCAAGAAGCCGGAACTGCCGACCTACCCGCCGAGCTCGGAGATGTACGGCGTCACCCGCTGACCCCGTCGCACCGACCCACCCGACCGAAAAGGAACGCCCGCCATGAGCACGGACACCACGAGAGTCCTCCGCGTCCACCAGAAGACCTGGGAGGCTGACGGGATCACCAGCATCACCTTCGTCGACCCGACCGGTGCTCCGCTGCCCACCTGGGAGCCCGGTGCGCATATTGCGCTGCAACTGCCCGGCGGGCTGACCCGCGAGTACTCCCTCTGCTCGGACCCGGCCGACACCAGCCGGTGGACCGTCGCGGTCCTGCGGGCCGAGCAGTCCAGGGGCGGAAGCACTCTGGTTCATGATCGGTTGTCGGTCGGTGCGGAGATCGAGGTCGACGGACCCCGGAATGCGTTCGCGCTCGACGCGGACGCCGACGAGCACGTCCTCGTCGCCGGGGGCGTCGGCATCACCCCCATCGTCGCGATGATGCGGCGCCTGCACACCGAGGGCAAGTCCTGGCGCATGCTCTACGCCGGGCGGTCACGCGCCTCCATGGCCTTCGTCGACGAGGTTGCCGCGCAACCTCATTCGACTATCCATGCCGACGACGAACAGGGCGGACTGCCCGATCTCCATGCCGTCGTCGGCGCCGCCGCAGCCGGTGCCGTGATCTACTGCTGCGGCCCGGCACCTCTCCTTGACGCGGTGACTGCCGTCGTACCCGAACATGCGACGCTGCGCACCGAACGGTTCGCCGCACCCGTCGTCGCGGCACCCGTCGGCGACGAGAACGCGTTCGACGTCGTCCTGGAGAGCAGCGGGCAGCGCATCCCTGTCGCCCCGGACATCTCGGTCCTCGACGCCCTGCTCGACGCCGGCGTCGAGGTCCCCAGTTCCTGCACCGAAGGTATCTGCGGCACCTGCGAAGTCGGTGTCGTGAAAGGCGATGTCGATCATCGCGACTTCCTGCTCAGCGAGGGCGAACACGCCGCGAACAAGACCATGTTCCCGTGCGTATCCCGTTGCCGCTCCGCCGAACTCGTCCTCGATCTCTGACCCCGAAGGATCCCCGTGCTCTACTCACAGCTACCCCCATTCGCCGAGCAGCCCGTCTGCCGGATGCGGAGCCTGCGGTCGGTCGCGCTGACCGTCCCGGACCCGCAGGCCTCGGCAGACTTCTACCACGAGGTGTGGGGCCTGACCACCGTCGACTCCGATCACGACCGATTTTGGTTGCGCGCCACCGGCTCCGAGCATCACGTCCTGGACCTGCGCTCCGGTGACATCAATGCGTTGGGCGGCATCAGCTTTGCGCTCGGCACACCCCGCGAGGTCGACGACGCCGCGATCGCACTCGAGCGGCTGGGTATCCCGTTGCTCCGCGCCCCCGGCCTGCTCGACGACGCAGGCGGCGGCTACGGCCTGCAACTCGTCGATCCCGAAGGTCGCGTGGTGGAACTGTCCGCGGACACCTTCGCCGTCGCCGAGCAGGAACCGGCCGGACGTCGGGCGATCCCGCGCAAGATCGCGCACGTGGTGCTCAACACCACCGACATCGAACGCACCGCCCAGTTCTACACCCAGGTGCTCGGCATGCGGATCTCCGACTGGTCGGAACGCCAGATGGCCTTCCTGCGCTGTAACTCCGACCACCACGTCGTCGCCCTCAACCAGGCAAAGTGGCCGTCGGTCAACCACATCGCCTATGAGATGAGCTCGATCGATCACTTCATGCGTGGCATTGGCAGCCTGAAAACCCATGGCATCGCACCACAGTGGGGCCCAGGCCGCCACGGCCCCGGCGACAACACCTTCTCCTACTTCACCGATCCCGCCGGCCTCGTCTGTGAATACACCTCCGAGGTCGCGCAGGTCGATGAGGACGCCTGGCTGTGCCGCACCTGGCGTCGGACCCCGGAGCTGTCGGACCAGTGGGGCACGGCCGGTCCGCCCACCACGACGATCCGCACGGCGATGGCCGGTGTGCCGGACCTCGGTGCCCGTGCACTGGTATCCGCACCCCATGCCGACTACTTCTACGGCGCAGGGGTATTGGCGGCCGCGTCATGACGACCACCGTCACGCGACTGCACGTCGTCGCACACCCGTCGCGCCGGGAGATCCGCAGCGACCGTCCCGTGGTGCTCCTGCACGGCATCGGCGGCTCCGCGCAATCGTGCGCCCCACTCGCCGAACGGCTCGCCGCACAGGGCTTCCCGGCCTGGTCCGTCGACGCCCCCGGCTACGGACAGTCCACCGACCCGGTCGCCGGTCGCGATACCGCCGACGAGATCATCGCGCTGCTCGAGGACCACTGGGCCGGACAGCCCGTCGTGCTGCTCGGCACCTCCTTCGGTGGCGTCGTGGCAATGAGCGTCGCGCTCCGCCGGCCCGATCTTGTTGCCGGGCTCGTGCTGGCCGACAGCACCCGCGGCTCGGGCACCACCGATGAGAAGGCCGCCGCGATGCGTGCCCGGGTGACGGAACTGTTCGAACAGGGCGCCCACAAGGTGGCCGTCGCCCGTGCACCACGACTGACCGCCCCCGATGCCGATCCGGCCGTCGCCGACGCGGTCCGTGATTCGATGGCCGCGCTGCGAACTGCCGGATTCGGTGCTGCCGCGGAGTTCATGGCGGCGGCCGATCTCGGACCTCGCCTGGCCGAGATCGACTGCCCCACCCTGGTTCTGGTCGGACAACACGACGCCATCACCGGCGTCGACGAATCCCGACTGCTGGCCGACCGCATCCCCGGCGCCACCCTGCACATCATCGATGACGCCGGCCACGTCGCGATCCAAGAACAACCAGCAGCCATCGCCGACCTCGTCGCCGCATTCCTCGAAGGACTCTCATGAACGCCGGAACGATCGTCGTCACCGGCGGCGGACGAGGACTCGGAAGGGCCATCGCCGAACGGCTCTGCCGCGACGACCACCGGGTGGTGATCGCCGAACGCAACCCGAAGACCGCGCAGACCACCGAAAACGAGCTCACCGCAGCCGGATACGACGTCACCGCCGTCGTCACCGACATCGGCGACATCGACTCGGTGCGCGCGCTGTCCGCGCGTCTCGAGCGGGACAACGAGCGCGTCGTCGGGCTGGTCAACAACGCGGCGATCGCCGACGGGGTCGGTGGCGCAACGTTCTTCGACCTCGCCGACGACGAGTTCGACCGCCTCACCGACGTCAACGTCAAGGGCACCTGGGCGGTCACCAAATACCTGTGGCCGCTGCTGTCGGCGACCCAAGGCGCGATCGTCAACATCGCCTCCGACGTCGCGATGTACGGCTCACCGCGACTGGTGCACTACGTCTCGTCGAAGGCGGCGGTGATCGGGATGACCCGTTCGATGGCTCGCGATGCCGGCGAGCACGGCGTGCGGGTGAATGCGGTGGCGCCCGGCCTGATCCGCGTCGAAGCCACCGAGACGGTGCCCGACGAACGGTATCGCACCTACTCGGAGGGCCGTGCCCTCAAACGGGAACAGACTCCCGACGATGTCGCCGGGGTCGTGCGCTTCCTCCTCTCCGACGACGCGGCGTTCGTCACCGGACAGACCATCGTCGTCGACGGCGGATTCATCTTCCGTTGAGCGCACCCCAGCCCAGCACATAGCCCAACCCACAGGAGAACTCATGGATCTGCAGCTGAAAGGCCGCCGGATTCTGATCACCGGCGCCAGCTCCGGTATCGGCCTCGCCACCGCCCGCATGCTCGCGGAAGAGGGTGCGCGCCTCGCCCTCTGCGCCCGCGACGAACAACGACTCCGCGCCGCGACCGCTGACCTCGCCGAACTCACCGAGGTGGTGACCGCATCCTGCGACGTCACCGACCGCGCCTCCGTCGACACCTTCGTCGGGCAGGCCGTCGACCGGCTCGGCGGGCTCGACGGCCTCGTGTGCAATGCCGGCCGCTCCCTGATGCGGACCCTCGACGAGACCACCAACGAGGAGATCCGCGACGAGTTCGACCTGAAGATCTTCGGCGCGCTGAATCTCGTCCGCGCCACCCGAAAAGCACTCGCGGACTCCGAGGTCGGGTCGATTGTGATCGTCAACGCGATCCTGTCCCGGCAGCCCGAACTGCGCCTGGCCGCCACCGCCGCCGCACGCGCCGCTCTGCTCAACCTGTCCCGCTCACTTGCCGGAGACCTCGCCGACGACGGCATCCGCGTCAACTCGGTGCTGCTCGGCCTGATC
Organism: Gordonia sp. NPDC003424; assembly: GCF_053588655.1. NCBI lineage: Bacteria > Bacillati > Actinomycetota > Actinomycetes > Mycobacteriales > Gordoniaceae > Gordonia > Gordonia sp. NPDC003424. The sequence continues at coordinate 162,852 of NZ_JBSFQJ010000007.1, read as the reverse complement.
GACACCGGGCAGTGGCAACGCCGCCATGCCGACTCCGACTCGGGCGTCGACTTCGACGAGTGGAGCGCCGAGATCGCCCGCGACCGCGGAATCGCGTTGGGCCGCTTCGGTACCGCCGACGAGCTCGCCTTCCCGATCACCACTCTGCTGTCGCCGCGGAACAGCTACATGACGGGCGCATCCCTCGACGTGGGTGGCGGCGTCCACCGGTACGTCTGACCCATGGATTACTTGAGGAGCACTTCAATGACCGATCAGCTTGAGAACACCGTTGACTCGACCGGCGGGGGGCGCCGCCCCACGGGTGGTGACGTCCTCGTCGAGGTGATGCGCCGACACGGCATCACCACCGCCTTCGGCGTCATCAGCATCCACAACCTGCCCCTCGTCGAGGCCGTCGACCGTGACCTGACCTTCGTCGAGATGCGGCACGAGGCCGCCGCGGTCAATGCCGCCGACGCCTTCGCCCGCGCCTCCGGTGGTATCGGAATTGCATTGACCAGCACAGGAACCGGTGCCGGCAATGCGGCCGGATCGATGATCGAGGCACTGACCGCCGGCAGCCGCGTGCTGCACATCACCGGGCAGATCGAGAGCGAATACCTCGCCCCCGGACGACCGGCGACGAGCCGTGGCGTGATCCACGAGTTCCCGGCACAACCGCAGATGCTCGACGCGATCTCCGCCTACTCGGCCACCATCACCGACGCCAAAGACGTCGCCGCCGAACTCGAGGCAGCGATCGCCCGGATCGCCACCGCACCCACCGGACCGGCCAGCGTCGAGTGGCCCACCGACCTGCAGTACCTGGCCACCCCGGATGGGCAGCGCCCCTTCGATGTTGCCCGGCAACCGATCCCCATGCCCGAGGCCGCCGAGATCGACCGCGCCGCAACCATCCTCGCGCAGGCGCACAAGCCACTGATCTGGCTCGGCGGTGGCGCCGCCGGTGCCGCCGAGGCGATCGCCGAGTTGGCGCACCGCCTCGGCGCGGGCATCCTCACCAGCAACTCGGGCCGCGGCATCGTCACCGAGGACGATCCGTTGGTGATCGGCAACTTCGCCACCACCCCCGCCGTGCGGCAACTGCTCGCGGACGCCGACGTGCTCCTCGCGATCGGCACCCACTTCCGTTCCAACGAGACCGCGTCGTACCATCTCCCGTTGCCCGAGAAGATGATCCAGATAGACATCGAACGCGAGACGGTCGGGCGGGTCCACCCGGCCACCGTGGGCCTCGTCGCCGACGCCGACCACGCCCTCCGCGCCATCAACGGTCAGATCACCACCACCGCAACCGATGCCGCATGGACCGAGCGGGTCACTACGGTGCGCACCCAGGTGCGCGCCGAGCTCACCGACTACATCGGCGGGTACGCGGAGATCTGCGCGGCACTGCGGACCGCACTGCCGGCCGAGTCGGTCGTCGCCCGCGACGTCACCATCCCCTCGAGCCAGTGGGGAAACCGGTTGCTGCCCATCTACGATCGCGGCAGCAACATCTTCCCGCTCGGCGGCGGCATCGGCCAGGGACTGGCCATGGGTATCGGCGCCGCCCATGCCCGACCCGACGTGCCGACCGTCGTCATCGCAGGCGACGGCGGACTGTCTGTGCACCTCGGTGAACTGGCCTCCCTCGCCGGTTCCGGCGCCCACGTCATCGTGCTCCTGTTCAACGACGGTGGCTACGGAGTTCTGCGAAACATGCAGGAGAATAACGGTTTCCGACGAAGCGGTGTCGATCTGCACACCCCACGGTTCGATCTGCTCGCGGCCGCCATGGAGATCCCGTACCGACTCGTCCAGGGTCCCGGCCACATCGCCGACGCGCTCGCCGATGCGGTGGCCCACCACGGCCCGACCTTCATCGAGGTCGACGTCGAGGCGGTGACCCCACGCCCGGGACCGTTCGTACCACCGGTACACGTGCCGGCCGACGCAGCACCGAAGGGAACCGGATCATGATCGCCACGAAACTCTGGTGGGACGACGGCGCCCGCGTCACCGTCGAAGCCGGTGAGCAAACGCATGTGTTCGCCGCCGGCGACGATATCCTCAATGCCCTGCGTCTGGCCGTCGACCATCCCGACACCGTGCTGAGTCTCGTTCTGGCCGAACCGGTGTCGATGACCGAGGAGATCGAGGCACTGCTGCCGAAGATCACCGTGCCCACCCTGGTTCTCGCGTCGGCACCCACCGCCGACGCCGATCTCATGGCGGCTCAACGTCTTGCCGGGGAGATCGACAACGGCGTGTTCGTCATCATCGACGGCGCACCGAAACCCGTGCACACCGAAAGTCGAGCATCGTTCACCGAATGGAGCTCGTCATTCGTCGCCATCGCCGAAGGGCTGGCGGCGCGTGACGGACGCCTACTCACCCCGCCCACCCCACTCCTCGAAGGAGCCACCCGATGATCACTCGCACAGCCCGGCGAGAGCCCTACCTCGAGGTGCATCAGACGCACCCCGAACCCATCACACCCTACGAGCAGAAGCTCGCCGGTTCGCTCACCGAGATCTTCGCCGGTGGCGCAACCACACTCACCGAGGTCGTGGACGGCCTCAACGCCCTCGGCCTGCACGGGCCCGACGGCGGCTCCTGGACCGACGAGAACTTCCGCGCCGAGATGCGCCGATTGGGGAACTGACATGACCACCACCGAACAGCCCGCCGCCCGCACTCGCGAAAACGCCGCTGCGCCAGGCCGTCCCGCCAAACGGCGCGGACCCACGTTCGCCGTCGGCACCCGCCGGCATCTCGTCGCCGACGAGATCGCCGCCACCGGGATCCGCGACCGGTGGTATCCGATCCTGCCATCCCGGATGGTCGAACCCGGCGCCATGGTCCCGGTCCGCCGCCTCGAGGTCGACTGGGTGCTGTTCCGAGATCCGCGCGGCACGATCCACATGCTCGAAGACCGGTGCCCGCATCGCAGCGCCCCGCTCTCGGTCGGCCAGCATCTCGGCGACCGCATCGCCTGCGCCTACCACGGCGTCCAGGTCGACGGCGACGGTACCGTGGTGTCGGTGCCCGGCATGCCCGGGTGTGCGCTCGAAGGCCGCAGGGCCACAGTGTCATTGGAGGTCGTCGAGGCAGCCGACACCATCTTCGCCTTCATCCCGCTGACTGCCGAGTCCGAACCCACGCCGTTCGAACTGCCGGAACGACTGGCCGATCCCGAGATGTCGTGGTTCGGTAACTTCGCCGAATGGGGCGGGCCGTGGCGGTTCTACATGGACAACGTCCTCGACCCGATGCACGGCGCGTTCCTGCACCGCAATTCGCACTCGATGTTCGGCGGCGACACGTCGGCCCGGTTCCGCATCCGCGAAACCGGCCGCGGCTTCTTCTTCGAGAAGACCGACCAGCGTGGCGTCAACTTCGACTGGGTCGAGTTCGCGCGCGGCGCCATGGATTACGTCGACCTGGAGATCCCGTACGGTCCCGGCGCGGGTCCCGGCGGTGTGTTCGGCATCGTCGGCATGAGCTGCCCCATCGACCGCAACACCTCGGCGATCTTCCACTGGCGCACCCGCCGGGTCAGCGGGTGGGAACGCGAGACGTGGCGCTTCCTGTACCGCGCCACACTGGAGGCCAAGCACTGGGAGGTCCTCGAACAGGACCGCGAAGTACTCGAGGCATTGGCCCACGACGCCGACCGCGAAGAACACCTCTACCAGCACGACCTCGGAGTCTCGCGCATCCGCCGGATCTACCGCGCCGACGCCGAGGCGCAGGCCCAGAAACTGGTCGAGGCCAACACATGAGCGACACCATGATGCTGACCGTGATCCTGCGGCACGACCAGAGCCAGAATCTGGAACAGCTGCAGGGCCGGCTCGACGACAACGACTGGTGGCACGCCTTCCCGCCCTTGGGCTGCGAGATCGTTTCGTGGGTCGTCGCAATGGGTATCGGCCAGATCGTCACGCTGCGGCTGCCGGCTGATCGGCTCGCCGCGGTCAACGTCGAACTCGAGCGTCGCGCGTGGGGCACCTTCGCGACCGACTTCTATCCGACCTATGACTTCCTGCCGGTGCGGGAATGTCTCACCCGCGAGTCCGACGAGCGCTGCGGGATCGCCTCTCTCCCGGTGCAGAGCGCATGACCCGCGTCGGTCATCCAGCGGTCGCCGAACCACCACGACCCGACATGTTCAGCAACGCCCGGGTCGTCGGGAATCAGTTCTTCCTGTCCGGCATGCACGCCGGCAGCCCAGACGGCCCGGTCGGCGGGGGCGACACCTACGCCCAGGCCGTCGAGGCGTTCCGCCGGATGGCCGACCTCACCGAGGCCTGCGGCGCAAGCGTCGACGACATCGTCCTACTCCGCATCTACCTCACCGACATCACCGAGAAGGCGGCGGTCGGCCGCGCACGCAGCGTCGTCTTCTCCGGTGACTTCCCGTGCTCGACCCTCGTCGAAGTGTCGGCACTCGTGGAACCCGGCCTCAGCGTCGAGGTCGAGGCGCAGGGATTTCTCCCAGCACGCGCCTCTTGAAACGCCCGGTAAAATCAGTCATCGGCGCCCTCCGCCGACAAACCCCAAGGACGCCATCATGAGCGGACCGACAATGACACCTACCCAGACCACTTCCGATCCGATCTCCCGGCCCAACTGGCCGGTCCTCGCCCTGGCCTTCGTGGCGGTCGTCCTCGACGGCTATGACACCATCGCCCTCGGACTCTCCGTTCCCGCCCTGTCCAAGGACTGGGGCGTCTCCGCCGCACACTTCACGCCGGCGCTGTCGCTGACCAGCCTCGGCGTCGCACTCGGCTACATCGCCGTCGGCCGCCTGACCGCACGGTTCGGCTGCCGCAAAGTGGTGCTCGCGGCGGTGGTCGTGTTCACGATCGGCTCCCTGCTGACCGCCTGGTCCTCGTCGATCCTCGAACTCAGCGCGCTGCGACTGCTCACCGGATTCGGTCTCGGCGCGGTGATGCCGGCCGCGGTGGCGCAGGCGACCGCGCTCAACCCGGCCCGCCACCGGCAGTCGATCGCCGTGTTCGTCACGATGGGCATCTCGATGGGCGCGCTTCTCGCCGGCCTCTTCGGCGCCAAGCTGATCGGGTCGTACGGCTGGGAGGCGGTGTTCATCGCCGGCGCCGCCGCGTCGGCCCTGCTGCTGCCGCTGCTCTGGTTCGGGCTGCCGGACGAACGCACCATGGGTGCCGCCGCCCGGTCTGCCGATCACGCCAAGCACAGCGCGTCGGTGGCGCGGCTCTTCGACCCGGATGTTCGCGTGCGCACCCTGCTGTTGTGGGGGTTCTCGTTCCTGGTGTTCTCGGTCTTCTACATCTTCGCGTCGTGGCTGCCGACCTTGCTCACCAGCTATGGCTTCACCACCAAACTCGCCCCACTCGGCTCGGCCGCACTCGGCGTCGGGAGCATCATCGGCGCCGGAGTGCTCATGGTCGGCGCCCTGCGATTCCGGATGACGTCCGTTCTCGCCGGCACGTCGGCGGTAGCCATCGTCTTCCTGGTCGTGTCGGCCTTCCTCGGCGCCGACAAGGCCCTGCTGCTTCTGGTCTTCGGCGGCGTCGGACTCGGGCTGCAGGCCGGCATGATCGGACAGGCCGCGGTCGCCGTCTCGCTGTATCCGCAGGCCACCGCCGCGACCGGGGTCGGCTGGGCCTCATCGATGGGGCGGCTCGGATCGGTCGTCGGACCGATCATCGGCGGCACACTCATCGGCCTGGGCTACGCGACGAGCACCATCGTGCTGATCGCATGTATCCCCGTCGCTGTGGCGATGGTCCTGATTCTCTGGCTCGGTCGGGTTGCCGCGCGTCGCGGCGTCGTCGAGGAGCCGATTCCGGTCTCCGGGTCCACCACAGCCAACATCTGACCCGGGTTCACCCATGGTGCGATCCACCGACCGAACGTCGGTGGGTCGCACCTTTCCAGTTGGTGTCGCCCGCACCCGTCAGAGGATCGCGGCGGCGATGAGGAGTGCGGAGAGAACGATCACGCCGCCGCCGGTGAGCAGGATCAGCCGGGGGGCCGCGACCGGACTCGGCAGTGGACGTTGCGAGAGCGTCCGCGTGCGTCGCCGGCCGAACAGGTACACCACCACGGCGAGTAGTGCCGCCACCGCCGCGGCGACCATCCGTACCGAACTCCACTGGTCGGGGTGCTTCAGGAGATCCTTGCCCGCGACCAGCAATCCGTTCGCGAGAACGGCGAGTGAGGTGCGGGTCCAGGCCAGGTGCGTACGTTCGGGCTGAAGGCCCGGGTCGACGGGCGGGTGCGACGCCGTCATTTCACCGCGGTTGCGATCGCCACGATCACCGCGATCACCGCGATCGCGATCAGCACCACCGTCACGTAGGTGACGACATGCGGCCGGGGGAGGGGCAGGTCGTGACGCATCGCGAAGTCGTTGCTGCGCCAGCGATGCAGTCCGCCTGCCGCGGTGACGATGGCGAGGGCACCGAGTAGTCCGCCGAGACCGATCCGAACCACCGGATTGGCCGGCTCGGGAAGGAACTGGAGGACCGCCACCGACGAGGCCAGGAGACCGAGAGACGTTCGCAGCCATGCGAGGAACGTCCGTTCGTTGGCTAGGGTGAACCGGTAATCGGGTTCGACCTCGGGCCTGATCACCGGGGTGTTGTCGTCGGTCGGCGTCGTGGGGTCACCCATCCGCTCAGTGTCGCACGGGCTGTTTTCGGGGCGGTAGGACTTGGGCGCGCGGTCACTCGAGGAGCTTCTTCTGCACCTTCCCCATCGCGTTGCGGGGCAGGGCGTCGACGTAGCGAATCTCGCGGGGTCGCTTGTGGTGAGACAGCTCGTTGGTGACGTGGTCGATGAGTTCGGCGTCGGGCACCGACTCGCCGACCACGTATGCGACGATGCGCTGGCCGAGGTCGTCGTCGGGTACCCCGATCACCGCGACCTCGCTCACCGCCGGATGACCGAGCAGCACGGTCTCGATCTCTCCGGCCCCGACGCGGAAGCCACCCGACTTGATCAAATCGGTGGCCCGACGCCCGACGATGCGGTGCATGCCGTCCGGATCGATCACCGCGACATCGCCGGTCGCGAAAAAGCCGTCAGGAAGCCAGGATTCGGCGGTCTTCTCCGGCTGGTTCAGGTATTCACGGGCCATCATGGGTCCGCGGACGTGCAGGTCGCCGACGCTCTCGCCGTCGTGCGGAAGATCCGAATCACCTTCGCGCAGGCGGGTTTCCACCCCGGCGAGCGGCATGCCCACCCAGCCCGGCCGGCGTTCACCGTCGGCGCGGGTGCTGACGGTGATCATCGTCTCGGTCATTCCGTAACGCTCGACGATCTCGTGGCCCGTCAGATCGCGAATCGTCTCGAACACCGGAACCGGCAGCGGCGCACTCCCGGACACCAGCAATCGTGCCCCCGAGAGTCGTTGTGCCGCAGACCGATCAGCGCCGACCCGCGCCCACACGGTGGGTACCCCGAAATACATCGTCGCGCCGCCATCCATCGCGACCGCGTAGCGATCCGCGGTCGGTTTGACCGTGTGGATGAGGCGTCCGCCACGCCGCAGCGGGCCCAGTACCCCGAGGATCAGGCCGTGGACATGGAACAGCGGAAGGCCATGGGCCAGCACGTCATCGGCGGTCCACTGCCAGGCGTCGGCGAGCGCGTCGAGACCGGCCGCAATGGCGTCGCGGGTGATCGGCACGCCCTTGGGCAGGCCGGTGGTACCCGAGGTGTAGAGCATCAGCGCCCGCGACGCACCGGGCGGCTGGGGGTGGCTGTGCCACGACCGTGCGTATCGCCGCACCGGGATGACCGGGAGTGTCGACTCGTCGGGCGCGGCACCGAGCCACGCCTGGGCGCCCGAGTCGCTCAGGATGTGCGCGAGCTCCTTGGTGCCGGAGTCCGGTGGCACCGGCACCGCCGTCACGCCCGCGATGAGGCACCCGACGATGGCCAGCACCGTGTCGACGGTGGGCTGGGCGAGGACCGCGACGGTCCGCGCCCCGGCGATGCGTTCGGCGACCGCAGTCGCGGCACCCACCAGATCCTCCCGGGACAAGGAGTCGTCGCCGACAGTGATCGCATGGGGCAGATCCGGTGCGTTGGGGGTCAGGCTCGGAAACAACACCCCTACACTCTCGCACTTCGGGAACGGCCGCCGATGGCGGCGTGGTGACCGGTCGGCGTCAGGCCAGCATGATCTGGCCGTCCTGCACCTTCACCGGTTTCTCCGCGAGAGGTTCCGTCGCCGGGCCGTGCTCGACGCTGCCGTTGGTGGCGGAGAACTTACTGCCGTGGCACGGGCAGCTGATCACCCCGTCGGTGACATCGTTGACGAGGCAGCCCTTGTGGGTGCACACCGCGGAGAAGGCCTTGTAGTCACCGGCGGTGGGTTGGGTGACGACCACCTTCGCCGACTCCACGACCACACCTCCGCCCACCGGTACCGATGTCGCGGCGGTCAAGGCGCCGACTGCGGAGTCGACTGCGGAGGACGCCGCGGAGCCGGCCGCGGACGCGGCCGACTCCACGGCACTCGTCGCGCTCGACGACGAACTGTCGTCGGACCCGCATGCCGCCAGCGCGGCGGCACCGGTGACCGCGATCGCCGCACCACCGAGGACACGTCGTCGGTTGACGCCGGCGGAATCGGTGGCGGCAGCGCTGTTTGATTGTGTGGTCATGACTCTCCCGGGCTGTGGGTGATGGATGATCCAGCACCTATCGTGCCAAAGCCCGACCCTTGGTGGCGCCCTATTCGCGCCAGTCCGCAGCGACAACTCAGCCGCGTCCACCCGTGCACGATCGGCCACACAAAAAAGATCCGCAGCGAGCGGCCCGACTCGTGGTCGGACAGTCGCTGCGGATCGTCGTGGCGGAGGATGGGGGATTCGAACCCCCGAGGGCTGTTAACCCAACCCGCGTTCCAGGCGAGCGCCATAGGCCACTAGGCGAATCCTCCAGCCTGGACATGGTAACCGCCCATGGCACCTGCGCCCAAAACGCGGCGCTCGTCGACCCCGGGATGAGCGCGCCGACGACACCGCTACACTTGACGACGGATCCCGCGCGGCGTGCATCCTGTGAACTCCCCCAGGGCCGGAAGGCAGCAAGGGTCAACGGGCTCTCTCGGGTGCGCGGGGTCCCCTACACAATCCACAGAGCATCACCGCCACACCGAGCGGTGTCTGCGCGAGAGGTCCCGCGTTGAACTACCACTCGATGAGTGCTGACGAACTCCGCGATACCCAGTCCGACCTGCAAAAGCTGTATGAGCAGCTCTGTGCTGCGGGTCTCAAGCTGGACCTCACCCGCGGCAAGCCGGCGCCCGAGCAGCTCGACCTGTCCAATGCCCTGCTGTCACTTCCCGGCGACGGCGTGTACAAGGACTCGGTCGGCACCGACACCCGGAACTACGGCGGGCTCACCGGCCTCCCGGAACTCCGCGAGATCTTCGGCGAACTGCTGGCCGTCGACCCCAAGAACCTTCTGGCGCTCGGCAACGCCAGCCTCGAGGTCATGCACGACCTCACCGTGTTCGGCCTGCTGTCGGGCACCGTGGACTCGGACAAGCCGTGGGGCAGCGAGCCGATCAAGTTCCTGTGTCCGGCACCCGGCTACGACCGGCATTTCGCGATCACCGAGACCTACGGCATCGAGATGATCCCGGTGCCGATGCTGCCGAACGGTCCCGACGTCGACGCATGTGCCGCGCTGACCTCGAAAGACCTGAGCATCAAGGGCATGTGGGCCGTCCCGACCTACTCCAACCCGACCGGCGTCACCTTCACCGAAGAGGTCACCCGCGGGCTGCTCGAGATGCCTGCCGCCGACGATTTCCGTATCTACTGGGACAACGCCTACGCGGTCCACACACTGGTCGAGACGGCGCCGACGCCGTTCCCGGTGATCGACTGGGCCGCCGAGGCCGGGAACCCCAACCGCGTCTACGTGCTGGGTTCGACGTCGAAGATCACCTTCGCCGGCGCCGGCGTCGCCTTCTTCGGATCGTCGCCGGCCAACGTCGAGTGGTTCACCAAGAACTTCTCGTTCAAGTCGATCGGACCGGACAAGGTCAACCAGCTGCGCCACGCCCGTTTCTTCGGCGACGCCGACGGGGTCCGCGCACACATGGCACGGCATCGCGAGATTCTCGCGCCGAAGTTCAAGTTGGTCCTCGACATCCTCAACGACCGTCTCGCCGACTCCAAGGTCGCGGCATGGTCGGAACCCGAGGGCGGCTACTTCATCAACCTCGACGTCATCGACGGCACCGCGCGGCGGGTGATCGAGTTGGCCAAGCAGGCCGGCATCGCGTTGACGCCTTCGGGTTCGACGTACCCGTACCGCGAGGACCCGTTCAATCGGAACATCCGGTTGGCGCCGACCTTCCCGTCCACGGACGACCTGAAGGTGGCCATGGATGGTGTGGCGACGTGCGTGCTGCTCGCCGCGTCCGAGGCCCTTTTGACTTCCCGCGACGCCTGATCGCGACCCCGTGGCCGTATGAACGCAAGCAGGTCGGCGCTGATCGCTGCCGTGTTCGTGGTGATCGGCCTGATCGCGATCTGGCTCCAGAACGTCGTCGTACCGTTCACCACGCCGTTCTGGGGACTCTTCGGTAACCAACTCGACCTCGGCGTCTACCGGGCCGGGGCGCAGACCGTCCTCGACGGCGGCAGCCTTTACGACGCCAAGTTGCTCGGGCAGATGGACTACACCTATGCACCGATCTCGATCGTCGCGTTCATCCCGTTCGCGTGGGTGCCGTTCGAGGCCGCACGCGTCATCTGGACGGTCGGCATCTTCGTCGCTCTGTACGCGATCATCATGCTCGGCTTCCGCAGTCTCGGACGCCCGGCCACCTGGCCGTTACGGGTTGTCGCACTGTCGTTGGTCGCCGTCGTCATCCTTCTCGAACCCGTTCGCACCACCATCTGGTACGGGCAGATCAACGTGTTCCTGCTGCTCATCATCATCGCGGACCTGGTGCGCCCCGAGCACAGTCGACTGCGTGGGGTCGGCACCGGCATCGCGGCCGGCATCAAACTGACACCGCTGATCTTCGTGCTGTATCTGGCGTTGCTGCGGCAGTGGCGAGCGATGATCGGCGTCGTCGCCGGGTTCGTCGGCACGATCGTCGTCGGATTCGTGGTGCTGCCCCGGGAATCATGGTCGTACTGGACGGGCAAGCTGTTCGACCCGGACCGGGTCGGCGCACCGCAGACCGTCGGCAATCAATCGCTGCGTGGCTGGCTGGCGAACCTCATGCACACCGACACCCCGAACAGTCTGCTGTGGCTGGTGCTGGCCCTGGCCGCGCTGGCCGCCGGGATGTACGCGGCCGTGCTGGCCCACCGGCACGGCCAGGAGCTGCTGGCGATCACCGTCGTCGGGTTGACGGCCTGCGCGATCTCACCGGTCTCGTGGGGCCATCACTGGGTGTGGATGGTGCCGCTGGTGGTGATCGGTGTTCACCTGCTCCTCACCCCGGGCCGTCGCGTCCTGACGTATGTGCTGGTGGCGGCCGGTCTTCTCGGTCTGATGCTGACCGCCTTCTCGTGGCGGACCTACCTCGCGCACCCGATCTGGTTCGTCAACCGGACCGTGCCCGACGCGTACCTCATCGGGCTGTTCTTCAAACACGGGATCGTCTGGCTCGAGTGGTTCACCGTCTACCCCTACAACGCGATCTACCTGGTGACGGTGATCGCGACGATCGTCGTGCTCCGACGACGTCCGATCGAGCGGCCGCAGATCGATCCGGCGCTGATGGCCCCGGCGTAACGGTTTGACGACGACGACCGAGCCCGGCTGACCCCGACCGGACTGCCGGCACCGATCTGCACCGGAACCGCCACCGTCTGAGGCCCTATCGCTCTACGCTGACGCGAACCGGCCACTGTGCCGGGCGGCGCGAAGAAGGGTGCGGTCATGGGACGTGTCGAAACACCGGAATCGGCGATGGATCTCGGGTCATGGATCGCGCGGCGCGCGGCCATCGGACCCGACCGCCCGGCGATCACCTTCGAAGGGCAGACCGAAAGCTTCGGCGATTTCGCAGACCGCGTCGACCGGCTGTCGGCAGCGCTGGTCGCCGGCGGCATCGGACGCGGCGACCGGGTCGGATACCTCGGCCTCAACCATCCGATGTTCCTCACCGCGCTGTTCGCCACGGCCCGCGCCGGAGCGATCTTCGTACCGCTCAACTTCCGGCTCACCGCCCCCGAACTCGCGTTCATTCTCGACGACGCCGGGGTGCACACGCTGATCGTCGCCGCCGAGTACACCGACCTGATCGACTCGATCAGCGACGGCATGCCCTCGCTCACGCGCCGGATCGCGGTCACCTCCGCGTCGGGCTGGGAGTCGGCGGAGGACGTCATCGCCGCGCATGAGCCGCTGCCCGAGCCGGCGCATCCCAAGCCCGGTGAGGTGGCGCTGATCATGTACACCTCAGGCACCACCGGGCGACCCAAGGGCGCGATGCTGACACACGGAAACATGTTCTGGAACAACGTGAATGCGATGTTGAGTTTCGACCTGGTGTCGTCGGACATCACCTATGTGGCCGCGCCGCTGTTCCACATCGGTGGTCTGAACGTGACCACGTTGATGACCTTGCAGAAGGGCGGACACGTCGTCCTCGCTTCGGCGTTCGATCCGGTGGGGGCATTGGCTGCCATCGAAAAGTACCGGATCACCACGATGTTCGGTGTGCCGGCGATGTTCCTGTTCATGAGTCAGGTACCCGAGTTCGAGACCGCCGACCTGACGAGTCTGCGCTTCCTCATCTGCGGTGGAGCGCCGGTCCCCGAACCGCTGATGCGCACGTACGCCGCGCGCGGGGTGCCGTTCGCGCAGGGCTACGGACTCACCGAGACGGCGCCGACGGCGCTGGTCATGAGCCTCGAGGAATCCGAGCGCAAGATCGGCGCGGCGGGCAACAAGGTGCTCGCACTCTCCGATGTGCGGCTCGTCGACGCTACCAACACCGTTGTGCCGGTGGGTGAATCGGGCGAGATCTGCATCCGCGGGCCGCAAGTGATGGCCGGCTACTGGAATCGGCCCGAGGCCACTGCGGCCGCCATCGACGAGGACGGCTGGTTCCACACCGGCGATGTCGGGCGGGAGGACGACGACGGCTACATCTTTGTGATCGACCGGGTCAAGGACATGGTGATCACCGGCGGCGAAAACGTCTACCCCGCAGAGGTCGAGAGCGTGCTGTACAGCCATCCCGCGGTCGCCGAAGTCGCCATCGTCGGTCTGCCCGACGACAAATGGGGCGAGGCGGTGACCGCGGTGATCGCCACCGCGCCCGATTCGGCTGTGACACTGGCCGAACTACGGGAGTTCGCGTCGGGCCGGCTCGCCGGCTACAAACTGCCGTTGCGGCTGGAGTTCCTCGATGCGCTGCCCCGGAACCCGTCCGGAAAGGTGCTGAAATACCAACTGCGCGAACGGTTCGGCTCCGACGTGCCGGCTGGGTGACCCTCAGGCAGGTAGGCCCTCGGTCGCGTCGAGTGCGGAGGCCGATACGGCGGTCTCCGTCACGTCGACCCGGACCCGCTTGACGCGTAATCCGAAGTAGCTCAGGGCGGCTGCCGCCACGGCCGCGACGCCGACGACCACGAAGGCCTGGGCGAAGCCGCTGCCCAGCGCCTGCATCGCGATCGGCTGGGCAGCCGCTCCGGGAGCACCCGGCGGGAGGCTGTTGACGGCGAGCGGACCACCGGCCTCGGCGATACCCATCGCGGGACCCATCTGTGCGGGAGCAAGATTGGCGGTCTGCAGTCCGGCGAGTAACTGGTCGGCGGCCGAACTCAGCGCGACGGCGCCGACCAGTACCGGACCCAGGGCGAAACCGAGGTCGCGCAGGAGGTTGGTCATCGCGCTCGCGGTGCCGGTCATGTTCTGCGGCACCGAGTTGACCGCGACCGCGGTGATCGGCGAAAGAGTCAGGGCGAAACCGATTCCCACGAGCAGGCACGGCAGCACGAATGCACTCACCGCCGGATCGGTGACGTCGTTCCGCGAGGCGACGAACGCACCGACGGCCATGCTGCCGAAGCCGACGGTCAGCAGGAGATGCGGCGCGACTCGGATCTGTAGGCGGCTGATGACGGGAATCAGGACGAACGCCGGACCCTGCAGTAGGAGGAACATCAGCCCGGTGGACAGCGGACTCTGGTGCTGCACCGGGCCGAGCCACATGCTCGTCGAATAGCAGGCGCCGAGGAACGCGAACATGCCGACGACCGCGACCACCGAGGACACACTGAACTGGCGGATGCGGAACAGGTTGAGGTCGAGAAGTGGCGAGGACACCTTGGTCTCGATGATCACGAACACGACCAGCAGCACCGCGCCGGCGACCAGGGCAGCGACCACCGGTGTCGAACCCCAGCCCGACTCGGGGCCCTGCATCAGGCCGAACAGCACGGCGATCAGGCCGAGCGCGAAAGTGATCTGGCCCCACACATCGGGGCGGCGTTCAGGGCGTTTGGTCGATTCCTGGGCGATCAGTTGGGTCAGCACGGCCGCGATGACCGCGACGACCATGACGAAGACGTAGGACCCGCGCCACCAGCCGGCGTCGGCGAGCATGCCGCCGATCAGCGGGGAGATCGCCGAGCCCGCGGACAGGAACCCGGCCCAGATCGCGATGTTGCGGATGCGGTCGTGTGCGGTGGTACCCATCGACGCGACGAGTGCCAGCGACGCGGGGAAGATGGCGCCGGCCGCGAGCCCGTTGATCGCAGACGCCACCCACATCCACTGCACGGTCGGTGCCAGGGTCGCCACCAGCGAGCCCATCACCAGCAACAGCGAGCCACCGACGACCAGCTTGCGGTGGCCGTAGCGGTCACCGAGCACGCCGAAGGTCAGCTCGAAGACGACGACCGGGATCATGAACGCCGCCGCGATCCAGGTCAGCTGCGAGCCGACTGCGCCGAATTCCTGCTGGAAGGTGCCATTGAGCGCGCCCGGCAGGGCATTGATGATCTGCGCCACCATCACCGATAGCGATGCGGCGACAAGCGTGGCCGTCGCGCGCCGGCTGGTGGCGGGTGCTTCGTCGCGCGGCGGGGACGACCGGGATGGGTCGGTCGAGAGAGTCGGATCGTTGCTCATGAGGTTCCTTCGGGGATCGAAGTGCAGATCACGGTCGGGGGTGACTGTGATGCGAGCAACAACATAGGATCTGAACTTACATACTGTCAAGTGAAAATACGACTAGAATTGTAGAAGTACTCGGCGTAGCCTGGGTTTCTCCCGTTACTCTGACGTCATGGCAACGCTCCGGGAGCTCCAGAAACAGCAGACGCGCCAGCTCCTGCTGGACACCGCCCTCAAGAAATTCGAGGAAAAGGGCTACGCGGCGACCACCATCGACGACATCGCCACTGCCGCGGGCACCACGCGTGCAACCTTCTACCTCCACTTTCCGTCGAAGGCCGACGTGATGTCCGAACTCGTGCGGAGCGTGGACGACATCCTCACCGATGCCGACGACCCGCCGCTGCAAAAGGTGGTCGAGAGCGGCTCGCGTGAACTCATCCGGGCATGGCTCGACCGCAAGTTCACGCAGTGGGAGATCATCCGGCCGTACATGGTGGTCGCGTATCAGGCGGCATCCATCGAGACCGATGTCGACCAGACCATCGAGAAGTGGTTCGACGACACGGTCTCGTCCATGCAGGCGGGCCTGACGAAGGCCGGCCGGTTCCGTAAGGCCGACCGCCGCGTGCGCTGCGTGCTGGCCTTCGGTCAGCTCGAATACATGTCGCAGCGATGGTTTCGCACCGGCTGGATCACGCCCCGCGAGGTCTGTCTCGATACGCTGACCGATTCGTGGATGTTCCTGCTGGTGGGCGACTCCTGACGTCTGCTGCGCCCTGGATGTGGCGCGATTGCTACTCGCTCGCCGGGCTGCGAGAAGCCAGTCGCCTTGCGATCCGTCTTCTCGGCGCCGAGAGCGCAGCAGGCCAACGTCACCCCGGTCCCTGAGGAGCCCGCGAGCGCAGCGAGCGAGCGTCTCGAAGGGTCAGCTGAGGTTGACGACGTTGACGGCCCATCCGGCGGCGATCAGCCGGCCGACTCGTCGGCGTTCCTCGGGGTGGCCGGGCGGTCCGGTCGGGGTTTTGGGTTGGGTTGCGCCCGAACGATTCTGGGGTGGCCGCGGCTGGTCACCCCGGCGCAGGTGGCGGGCGAAGGCTTCGGCCACCTCCCGGGTGCGATCCACCCGGACCCGTGCTCGACCCTTCCCACGTCGGCCATTGCGGGTCCAGGCGGGCCGCCCGGCATCGGGTCCGTCGGCGATGATGTGGGTCGACCACTGGCCGGGTTTGTCGCCGACCATCCGGTTGTGGGTCGGGCACGCGGCAGCCAGATCCTGGACGTCGGTGAGCCCACCCTCGGCCCAGTCCCGTTCGGCGTGATGCGCCTCGGTGCGGGTGAACGGCTGACTGCAACCCGGGCAGGTGCAGGTGGCGCCGTCGCGCGCGAGCAGCATCATCCGTTGGGCCTGGCTGGCGAACCGGTTGGCCCGTCCCAGGTACAACGGTTGGGCGGTGTGGTCGGCAAACACGGCGAGATGCTGGTGGGCTTCGGCCGCCAACTCGATCACGTCGGCGATCGGCAGGAGAGCCCCACCCGCGGTGGACGCCACCCCGGCACGTTCGCGCAGTTCGGTCTCGGAGATCGTGATGATCAGATGTGGCGGCAGCCCGCGGTGACTCTTGCCCAACAGCCCGCCGTCGGCGACCGCCTGGAGCAGGGCATGCAGGGCGTCGTGGTTACGTTGCCCCGGCGTGCGGAGGTCCCGCTCGGCCGCCTGCTTGAGCACGTCGAGGTCGGCGTCGTCTTTGCTGCCCCGCGGTGACAGTTCGTCCTGGGGGTTGTTCATGCCAGGCGCTGCCCACGCGTCGAGCACCACATCCAACAGCGCCCGGGTGACCGGATCCAGTTGTCCTTCCAGGGTGCTCATGAGTTGGGCGTCCTGCTTGGACAGGTGCAGGCTGCGTCGCCGCGCCCGATCCTTCTCGTCGGTCAGCGCGCCGTCGGGATCGAGATGGGCCAGCAGCCGCGCACCCAGGGTGGTCAACTCTTTCGGGCTGTGCACCCGCGCGTAGTCGGCCATCAACTCCTCGGCCGCCGACCGCTGCTCGGCGTCGAGCGTGGCGGGGAGTTTGTCGAGCACGGTGATCACCGTGACCGCGTGATCGACACCGATCGCGCCCTCCGCGAAGGCCTCGGCCAGCGTCGGGCACTGCGGATCAAGCAACTCCCCCGACAGCGCGTGCAACGACAGCAGCGCGGCGATCTGCTTGCGACGTCGGCCGGGGTCGGTGATCCGCAACCGGTCCACCATGAAATCGCTGAGGGAGCGGTAGCCTTCCTCGGCGACGATGTTGCGGTCCGAACACTCCAGCAGCCGCTGCAGCCCGAAGAAGCTCATCCGCCGCGCGGAGCGTTCATGGGTTTCGGCGACCGCCACGATCTCGTCGGAGGAGGCCGGGGTGGTGTCGACGGCGGCGATCCGATCGAGCAGGTCGTCGAGTTCGCGGTAGAGCCCGACAATCTCCGAGTCGCCAGTTGCGGTGTCGCTGGTCATCGAGCCCCCTCCCCAAGTCACTCGAACTGATGTTCGAAAGTCTACCGGATGAAGCGCGGCCAAACAAGGGCGAATTCGGTCGCCGTGCCCGCCTGTGGGGGAGCAGATCGCGATGTCGGTGATCGCCGGTACTCTCGACGCGTGGCTCTGTATCGCACCTATCGTCCGGCAACCTTCGCCGAGGTCGTCGGTCAGGAGCACGTCACCGACCCTCTGAGCCGAGCCCTCGACTCCGGCCGAATCAATCACGCGTACCTGTTCTCCGGGCCGCGCGGCTGCGGTAAGACCTCGTCGGCACGCATCTTGGCGCGATCGCTGAATTGTGTGCACGGGCCGACGTCGACGCCGTGCGGCACATGTGATTCCTGTACGGCACTCGGGCCGGGTGGGGCGGGCAATCTCGACGTGATCGAGCTCGACGCGGCCAGCCACGGTGGCGTCGACGACACGCGTGAACTCCGTGATCGAGCGTTCTACGCCCCCTCGGAATCGCGCTATCGCGTGTTCATCGTCGACGAGGCGCACATGGTCACCAACGCCGGCTTCAACGCGCTGCTCAAGATCGTCGAGGAGCCGCCGGAGCACCTGATCTTCGTGTTCGCGACGACCGAACCGGAAAAGGTGTTGCCCACCATCCGTTCTCGGACGCATCACTATCCGTTCCGGCTGCTGGCCCCGCCGGTGATGCGTGGGCTTCTCGAACGGATCTGTGAGCAAGAGCAGGTCACGGTGGCGCCCGAGGTGTACCCGCTGGTCATCCGAGCCGGCGGTGGATCGCCGCGAGACTCGTTGAGCATCCTCGACCAACTGTTGGCGGGCGCGTCCGAGGAGGGTGTCACCTACGACCGCGCATTGGCGTTGCTGGGTGTCACCGACATCGCGCTCATCGACGAGGCGATCGACGCCCTGGCCGCGGCCGACGGTGCGGCGTTGTTCGGGACTGTCGAGAAGGTCGTCGACGCCGGCCACGACCCTCGACGTTTTGCCGTCGACCTCCTCGAACGACTGCGAGATCTGATTCTGCTGCAAGCGGTTCCGGATGCGGCCGACCGCGGTTTGGTGGAGGCGCCCGGTGATCAGCTACAGCGGATGCAGGCGCAGATCGAGACACTTGGTCCGGCGTCGCTGACCCGATTCGCTGAGACCGTGCACACCGCGCTCGGCGAGATGCGCGGCACGACCTCGCCGCGACTGCTGCTCGAGGTCATGTGCGCACGCATGTTGCTGCCCGGAGCCTCGAGCGATGACGGCGCGTTCTTGCAGCGCCTCGAGCGCCTTGAGTCCGGGATCTCGGCGCCGAGTGGAATGCCGACGCGCCCAACGTCTTCCGATTCCGCAGCTCCTGTCACCCCTGGTTCGGCCGCTGCCGCGTCGGGATCGGCTGGGTCATCGATTGCGGCTCCGCGTGTGGCTCCGCCGACGAGCAGCGAGCCGCCACCGAAATACGTCCGACCCTCGCAACGCAAGGCTGCCGACTCCGAGGGTACCCACGACAGGCCAACCGCCCCGGAACCCCAACCCCCCTTAACTCCGCAGGCTGCCCCAACTCCGCGGCCAACCGAGCAGGCGCGTCCCACTCTGCCGACTGCGGCCGAAACAGACTCGGCGGCAAACGAAATACGGGAAGCGGTAAGCGAAATACCTGCGGCGGCAACCCAGACTCCGCCAGCGGAAACCGAAACCCCTTTGGCCGCAACCGAAACCCAGACGGCGGAACCCCAAAAGTCGCCAACGGCCCGCGAAACCCCGACGACGGCGCCCCAAACTTCGCCGACCGCACGCGAAACCTCGCCGACGACACCCCGCGGGGGAGGCACTCCCACTGCCCCGCAGCCACCGGCACGAGTACCCGCCGACCGTCCTCGAGCGGCGGAACCTGATCCCGAAGCGGCTGCCGGCGCGACGAATATGGGTGGTGCCGTTGAGTACGACGGCATTCCGCTGCCCGACGAACCTCCGGACTTCGAGGCGCCGCCGGAATTCGAACCTGTCACCGTGCGCCGCCGCCCGCAGCCAGAGCCGGCCAAGGAATCGGAGCCCGAGCCGACGTCGTCCGGTGCCCCCGACATCGAATCGATGCGACGCCGATTCCAGGAAGTGCGCACCGCGGTTCGTGCCCGCTCGAAGAGCCTGGAACCGATGCTGTCGGCGGCATCGATCCACGATCTCCAGGACGGCACGGTTGTGCTGGGTCATCCGGCCGAGGTGTTGGTCGGTCGACTGTCGGCACCGCACGCTGTCGAGATCCTGCGCGACGCGTTCCGCGAGGTCTTCGCATTCGATCTGGATGTACGGACGATCCATGTGCCACCCGGTGCGTCGGTTCCCGCCACGACGGTCCGTAACGGTGCCGAACAGCAAGCGCCGCAACGTCGTCCGAAGTTCTCGCGACCGAGTCGAGAGGCCGGGAGCAGCGGTGCGGGCGGTCCGGAGCGACCGGATTCGCGGGGCAAGGCTGCGGATCGACCGTCCGAGCCGGAACCCGCACCCCAGCCGGAGTCCGAACCGGAGCCTGAGCCGGTCCGCTCCGATGAGGAGTTGACCGACGCCGAACGCGACGAGATGGTCGCCGACGCGCACTCCGGGCCGCCGGAGCGCAGACTCGATCCGGATCAGGTTGCGCTTGATCTTCTCAAGAGCGAGCTGGGTGCGCGGCCGCTGGAGTAGGCCGCTGGCTTCGAGATCGCGTGTCTGACAGAGGAAGTGGTCAGGGTCTCGATGCGGCGCCTCGCTGCGCTCGGGGCCTTACTCGACCCGCGGGGGTGGGGACCCGACGAGCGGGAAGTGGTCTCGATGCGCGGCCTCGCAAGCTCGGTCGCTTACTCGACCCGCGGGGTGGGGACCCGACGAGCGGGAAGGTGGTCTCGAGGCGCGGCCTCGCAAGCTCGGTCGCTTACTCGACCCGCGGGGGTGGGGACCCGGCCAGCGGAAGGTGGTCTCGATGCGCGGCCTCGCAAGCTCGGTCGCTTACTCGACCCGCGGGGGTGGGGACCCGACCAGCGGGAGCCGAACTCGACCGGCGGGAGCCGAGCTTGACCAGCGGGGGTTGAGACCCGGCCAGCGGGAGCCGAGCTCGACCGGCGGGGGCCGAGCTCGACCGGCGGGGTTTAGCTCGACCAGCGGATCAGGTGCGCTCAGGCATCCCACCAGGGCCGCAGGGGGAGGTCGCTGCCGCCCTTGTCGTCGAGCTTGGTCGCGAGGACGTGATGCAGCTGGATGATGTCGCGCTCGAAGCCGATTCGGCAGCCGGCCATGTAGAGACCCCAGAGGCGGGCGGTGCCCTCGCCGACTTCGGCGACGGCCTCGTCCCAGTGGTCCACGAGGTTGCGGTTCCAGTCCCGCAGTGTCATCGCGTAGTGGAAGCGGAAGTTCTCCTCGTGCACCACTTCCATGCCGCCGATGTCCTGCAGCTTGGAGATGATCTTGCCGGAGCCGGTCAGCTCGCCGTCGGGGAACACATAGCGGTCGATGAAGGATCCGGCGCGGGCGTTCTTGGCGTTGTCGGGGCGAGTGATGCAGTGGTTCAACAGCATTCCGCCGACCCGAAGGCGATCGCGAATGAACGAGAAGTACGCCGGGTAGTTGCCCACACCGATGTGCTCGGTCAACCCGATCGACGACACCGCATCGAATCCTGACTCGGTGATGTCACGATAGTCGCTGTGTCGCACCTCGGCGAAGTCGGTCAGGCCCTCGTCGACGATGGCCTTCTGCGCCCACTCGGCTTGTTCCGCCGAGAGGGTCGCGCCGATCACGTGCACCCCTCGCTGTGCGGCGTAGCGGACCATTCCGCCCCAGCCGCAACCGATGTCGAGGAGACGGTCACCCGGCTTGAGGCGCAGCTTCTCAAAGATCAGCCGGTACTTGTTCTCCTGCGCGATCTCCAGCGACGCCTCGAGTTCCGGGTAGACGGCACAGGTGTAGGTCATCGACGGTCCGAGAACCCACTCGTAGAACGTGTTCGAGACGTCGTAGTGGTGGTGGATGACCTCGGCGTCGCGAGACTTGCTGTGCCGCAGGCCGCCGGCGAAACGTCGCCATCGCGGCAATGCTTCCTGCGGCGGGGGTGCGATCGGCTTGAAGTGCTCGATGCCCAGCGACCGCGCGATGTGCGCAAGGGCCAACGGTGACGGGCGCTTGAACTCGAGGTCACTCGCGAGGGCCCTGAGTGCGCCATAGGGATCTCCGGGGTGGGCGCCGGTGAGTTCGAGATCGCCGGCGATGTAGGCGCGGGCGAGTCCCAGATCGCCGGGAGCGGTCACGAGATAGGTTGTGCCACGCGAATTCTTGAGGTTCAGGCCGTACTCGGCGTCGACCGGTCCGGCGGAGCTGCCGTCGTACGCGGTGATCCGGACGGTCAGGTTGCCGCCCATCAGCGACTCGAAGATCTGTGCCAGCGACATCTTGCCCGACGACGACATGTCGCCGGCGGGCTGTAACGAACTGTCCTTGAAGGTCGTCATTGTTGTTTCACCGCTTTCGCATACAGGTCCAGCAGTCGGCCGCGCGGGTCGTACCGCTTCTTGAGTAGACGATAATTCTCGCCCCCGTAGAGCTCGTCGAATTCTTCG
Organism: Gordonia sp. NPDC003424; assembly: GCF_053588655.1. Classification (NCBI taxonomy): domain Bacteria; kingdom Bacillati; phylum Actinomycetota; class Actinomycetes; order Mycobacteriales; family Gordoniaceae; genus Gordonia; species Gordonia sp. NPDC003424. The sequence continues at coordinate 140,697 of NZ_JBSFQJ010000007.1, read as the reverse complement.
GGGGAGTAGAACGACTCCGAGTAGAGCGACTTGTGGCCGTCGAGTTCGGCAACCCGGCGCTCGATCAATTTGTTGGTGTGGCCCGGATCTCCCGGGGTCACCGGCACTGCCGACCAGAACCCGACGTTGACATAAGTCCGATGTGGCTCGAGCGGATACAGCGGCCACGGTCGGACGGCGTCGCTGCCGGGCAACGCCGGATCGCGAAGACGCAATGGGCACAACCAGATCGGCTCGATCGGCACGTTCTCGAGGAACCACTCGAGGTAGGCGGTGGTGTTCTCGATCGGTACCTCGATGTCCTGGACCACGCGCTCGCTGGGCGGTTCTCCCTTGCGGGCGGACAGCTTGTCGCCGATGTTGTAGCGGTGGTCGAGTGCGATGAGTTTCCAGTAGAAACTGCTGCGCAACAACGATTTCGGCCAGAAGCGACGGACCCGCGGATTCTGTGCGCCGAAGGCGCGCGAGCACCAGAACCAGTCGGTGTCCCAGCGCCACAGGTAGTCGTGGATGGTCAGCCGGTCACGCGTCACGCCCGTCGGGTGCTGGATCGACCGGTAGTAGATGTCCATCCCGGTGTAGTTCGAGACCGGACCTTCGTCGGCGGTCTGCCGCCCCAGCGTCAGGTAACTCTCGTCGGCGGTGAACACCACGCCGTCGAGATAGTCGACGCGTTCACCGTCGTACGTGCCGTCGGCGATGATCGTGGCCATCGTCTCCTGAAGACCCTGGAGCGAGGTGAAACGCACATGGCGCAGTTCGACATACGGCGGCACGACTTCGAGCTCGATCTTCAGGCGAACCGAATAGCCCAGCGTTCCATAAGAATTCGGAAACCCGAAGAACAGATCGGAGCATTCGTTGGTGGGGGTGGCGGTGACGATCTCGCCGTCGCCGGTGAGGATGTCGATCTCGAGCACCGATTCGTGCGGCAGTCCGTTGCGGAACGACGTCGACTCGATACCGAGTCCGGTGACCGCGCCACCGAGGGTGATGGTCTTGAGCTGCGGCACCACCTTGGGCGCCAAGCCGTACTGCAGCGTTGCGGCGACGAGGTTCTCGTAGGTGCACATGCCGGCGACGTCAGCGGTCCCGGCGTCGGCGTCCACCGAGATCACGCGGTCGAGACCGGAGACGTCGAGACCCGGGTACGGGTTCTTGGCGCGCTTGCGGAACAGGTTCGACGTCTTCTTGGCCAGCCGCACGGTGGCGCCCTCGGGAATCGCACGATAACTCGCGAGCAGTCTGGCGACGCCCTCGTCGAAGGCCTTCGCCCCCATCTCCAACCGGTCCGACCTCACTTGGCTAGCCTAGGACTTGACTATGTCACCCGCCAATCAGATTGAAGGAGTTCCCGCTGTGGGTCAGGTTTCCGCATCTCAGACGATCGACATCGCCGCCGCCCCGGACGCCGTGGTCGCCGCGCTGGCCGACTACCACGAGGTGCGTCCGGCCATCCTGCCCGGCAATTACCGCGACTACCAGGTGCTTGACGGCGGCAACGGGGACGGCACCGTGGTGCACTGGATTCTCCAGGCCACCGAGAAGCGGCAGCGTGATGTGAAGGCCACCGTCACTGTGAGTCCCGACACGATCACCGAGAAGGACGCGAATTCGTCGCTGGTGACCACCTACCAGGTGGCGAAGGCCGGCACGGGCAGCACCGTCACCACGACCACCACCTGGAACGGTGCCGGCGGCATCGGCGGCTTCTTCGAGAGGACCTTTGCGCCGAAGGGGCTGAACAAGATCCAGGCCGAGCTTCTCGGCAATCTCAAGAAGCGCCTGGAGAACTGAGCCGTCGTCGCCGGTCGTCGTCGACACCGCTGCCCCCGAGGGACGGTGTCGACGCCACCCGCGTGGTGCTGCGCGCAGGCCCCGAACGGACCATCGCGGACTGTCTGCTCGGGACCCGGGCATTGCTCGGAATGTCCCGTGCCGACCTCGAATCGCGGGCGGCGTGCGGCGAGATCGTCGACGGGGCCGGTCGGACGATCACGCTCGACTCCCCGGCCCGGCTCAACACCTCGGTCTACCTGTACCGAGATCTCCCCGACGAACCCCACATCCCTTATGACCTGCCGATTCTCTACCGCGACGACGCGATCGTGGTGGTCGACAAACCGCATTTCCTGGCCACCATGCCGCGCGGACGGCACGTCACCGAGACGGCGCTCGTCCGACTCCGGCGCGAACTCGGTACCGACCTCGTCGCGCCCGCGCATCGCCTCGACCGGCTGACCGCGGGCGTGCTGCTGTTGACCCTGCGACCCGAGGTGCGGTCGGCGTATCAGGATCTGTTCGCTCAGCGCCGGGCCACCAAGACGTATCGGGCGCTGGCTGCCGCGCGACCCGAGCTGGTCAACCCGGTCACCGTCACGAACCGGATCGAGAAGACCGCCGGTGATCTGCGCGCACGCGTCGTCGAAGGTGAGCCCAACGCCATCAGCACCATCACCCTGCTCGAGGAAACCGACGCAGGCGGAATCTATGACCTGCGCCCCCAGACCGGCCGCACCCATCAGCTCCGGATGCACATGGCACAGCTGGGCGCGGGCATCGTGGGCGATCCGCTCTATCCCGATATCCGGCCCGATGTCGCCGAAATGCCTGATCACGGCGACTTCACAGCACCGCTGCGGCTGGTTGCGCACTCGCTGAGCTTCGACGACCCGCTGACCGGGGAGCGACGAGAGTTCACCACGCGGCGCGGCGTGACCGATGACCACCGGCGACTACCCTGACCTGATGGCCATCCTGGCGAGTTACGAGCGTCATCCCGACCTGGGGTGCGAGGCCGTCGTCTTCATCGACGACGAATCGATGGCCTGCTTTCAGATCCAACGGGACCTGGTCGGTGGGCCGCGCGCCGACGAATACTGTGTCACCACCGGCGCGAGCGCACCCATCTACAACGGCATCGTCGAGTGGCGCCGCGTCGACGATCGCTTCGAGTTCGCACTGACCCGGCGCGCGAGCCGCCTGTTCGGTGACGAGGTGGTGTCCTTCCTGGTCACTCCGCACGACGGGGTCACGGTCGACGAACTCGCCGCGCATGTCGATCGGCTGCTGCGCTGAGGTGGCGACTACCCTGAGACGGGTGACTCAACCATTCGACCCCAGCGCACTGTTCGGCGGCGGCGAGGGCGGCGACAACCCGATGGCCGGGCTGTTGGCGCAGGCGCAGCAGATGCAGGAGAAGCTGCTCGCCGCGCAGGACGAGATCGCGGCGGCCGAGATCACCGGAACCGCCGGCAACGGCCTGGTCACGGTGACCGGGAACGGCACCGGGGACATCACCGCGGTGACCATCGACCCCAAGGTCGTCGACCCCGACGACGTGGAGACCCTGCAGGACCTCGTCCTCGGCGCGCTCGCCGACCTGTCCGCCAAGCGTGAGGCGCTGGCGAGCGAGAAGATGGGTCCCCTCGCCGGTGGTCTCGGCGGTGGTCTGCCCGGGCTCGGCTGAATCGTCGCCACATGTACGAAGGACCCATCCAGGACCTGATCGACGAGCTCGCCAAACAGCCGGGGCTCGGCCCGAAGGGCGCGCAGCGGATCGCCTTTCACCTGCTTGCGATCGACAACAAAGAGATCGACCGGTTGATCTCCGCGCTGGGCCGGGTCCGCGACGACGTCACGTTCTGCGCCGAATGCGGCAACGTGTCGGCCAACGATCTCTGCCGGATCTGCTCCGATCCGCGGCGTGACGCCACCAAGATCTGTGTCGTCGAGGAACCCAAGGATGTGCACGCCATCGAGCGGACCAAGGAGTTCAACGGCCGGTATCACGTGCTCGGCGGTGCGCTCGACCCGCTGTCGGGTATCGGACCCGACCAGCTGCGTATCCGGGAACTGCTCAAGCGCCTGGCCAATCAGGCCGACGGCGTCGACGTCACCGAGGTGATCGTCGCGACCGACCCGAACACCGAGGGTGAGGCCACCGCGACCTACCTGCTGCGGATGCTCAAGGACTTCCCGGGCCTGTCGGTCACACGACTGGCATCGGGTCTGCCGATGGGCGGTGATCTCGAGTTCGCCGACGAACTCACCCTGGGACGGGCGCTGTCGGGTCGGCGTGTGCTGGCCTGAATGAGTGCGATCATGCGGGGCCCGGTGCTGATGGATCCGGCCCTCGACGCCGTCCTCGATGATCTCGCCGGCGAGATGGTGTCCGGGATCGTCGCCGTCGACGGACCGTCGGGTTCGGGTAAGTCGACCGTGGCCGACGCATTGGTCGCCAAGCTGCGATGTCGTGGCACGGGCGTCGTGCTCATCCGCACCGACGACTTCGCCACCTGGGACAACCCGGTCGCCTGGTGGCCGGAACTGGAAACCGACGTCCTGCACGCCTTCATCCGCCGCCACGACTACACCTACCGGCCCCGCGTGTGGCACGACGGTGTCCCCGAACCGGGGCCTCGGGTCTGGGTGAGGTGGGAGCCGCTGCTGATCATCGAAGGCGTGTCGTCGGCGCGACGGCGCATCTCGGACCACCTCACGTATGCGCTGTGGCTCGACGGCGGGGACGCAGCGACGCGGCTCGAGCGCGCGGTCGCGCGCGACGGTGAGGAGTCGCGGCCGATGCTGGAGCGGTGGCAACAGTTCGAGCGTGGCTGGTTCGCGGTCGACCGCACCCGGGACCGTTGCCGCGTCCTGGACTGAAACGCGGCCGTCGCGACTACCGTGAGATCGTGGCCTACCGCAGGATCGCCGCGCTGGACGCCGATCTCATCCGATGCCGGGCCTGCCCCCGGCTGGTTGCCTGGCGCACGCAGGTGGCGGCCGAGAAGCGGGCCGCGTTTGCCGACGAGACCTATTGGGGGCGCCCGGTTCCCGGATTCGGGCCGATCGACGCGCCGGTGCTCCTCCTCGGACTGGCGCCCGCCGCGCACGGCGCGAATCGCACCGGACGCATGTTCACCGGCGACCAGAGTGGAGACTTCCTGTTCCGGGCGCTCTACGACGCCGGGCTCGCGTCACAACCGACGGCGACCGCCGTCGACGACGGAATGGAACTGTACGGGGTGCGGATGACCGCGCCCGTGCGATGTGCGCCGCCCGAGAACAAACCGACGGTCGTCGAGCGGGACAACTGCGCGCGGTGGCTGGACGCCGAGCTCGATCTGATGATGCCGACACTGCGGTCGGTGGTGACGCTCGGCGCGTTCGGCTGGCAGGCCGGGCTGCGGGCATTCGCCGACCTGGGGTGGGCGGTGGACAAGCCCCGGCCCAGGTTCGCCCACGGCGCGCACACCCTGCTCCGACTGGGGGATCGTGACGTGGGCTTCTTCGGTAGTTACCATGTGAGTCAACACAATACGTTCACCGGTCGGCTGACCCCGGCGATGCTTGCCGAGGTGCTGACGGCTGCGGCGGAGAATGCGGGGATGTCGAGATGTTGAAAGTGGGCGTGATGACCCGGTGGTTCGGCCGGGGGCCCGAGTCCCGGTGCCGCTGCGGGCATCGGCGCGACGCACATCTGCACCACCGCAAGGGAACCGACTGCTCACAGTGCGGCCCGGAGGTGTGCCCACGCTTTCGGTTCGCGATGTTCGAGCGGGACTGAACCCGGTCGACCCCGGAGGATCAGCCGCTGCGGCCGGCCGTCAACCGCTCTTTGCGGAGTCGGTCGACCTCGGGAAGATCCAGTGGTGCAAGCGAATCCGTGCCCATCGCGCGGGCCAGGAGATAATCGGCCAACTCGGGATTACGGGCCAGGGCGGGACCGTGCATGTACGTCCCGATCACCGATCCCTGCACGACTCCTTCGGTGCCGTCGCCGACACCGTTGCCGACGCCGTGCCGCACCCGGGCCAGCGGGGCCGCGTCGGCCCCGAGTGTGCTTCCGCCGCGATGGTTTTCGAAGCCGGTGAGCGGCTGCGTCAGTCCGGGCAGGACCGGATCGGTGATCAGTTCGCCGATGCTGCGGGTGGCCTGCGGCGAGGTCGTCAGATCGAAGAGGGAGATGCCGTCCACCCGTTCGCCCGCCGACGTCTCGTACCAGTGTCCGAGGACCTGGATCGCCGCGCAGATCGCCAGGACGGGCCGTCCGGCGGCGGCCGCGCGCTGCAATCCGGGGAAGCGGGTGAGATGACGGGTGGCCAGGCGTTGGGCGTAATCCTCTGCGCCACCGAGGGTGTAGACATCCAGGGAATCGGGGACCTCGTCGTCGAGGGTGATCTGCACGATCTCGGCGTCGATGCCCCGCATGCGCGCCCGCTGCCGCAGCACCAGGGCGTTACCGCCGTCGCCGTAGGTGCCCATCACGTCGGGCAGAACCAGGCCGATCCGTACGGTGGATTCGCTCACTGTTCCCCCTTCCGTGCGCGTTCGGCTCGCTCAAGCGCGATTCCCAGATCCCGAAAAGCCGTGTAGTTGGCGAGCACCTCGACGCGGCCGGGCGGGCAGGACGCGATCGCCTTCATCGGATCCTCGATGGTGGTGTGCTCCGCGCCCGCATACAGCAGCCGCACCGACAGGTCGGCGGCGCGTTCCCCGGACGCGACGACCTGCATCGTCTCGAACGCCTCGAAACGCACATCCCACAGCCACGACAGGTCCTCACCGTCGGGCACCTGACCGTTCACCGCGATCACCAGGCCGTCGGCGTCCTGGTCGATCATCGACAGCGCCTCCTGCCAGCCGGCGGGATTCTTGGCCAGCAGGGTGCGTACCGAGTGATTACCCACCTGATGGATGCCGTACCGTCCCGCGACCTCGCCGACAGTTCCCACGGCGGCAACGGCTTTCGCCGGATCGGCACCCATCGCCACTGCCGCGGCCACGGCCTGGGTGGCGTTGCCGCGGTTCGCGCGTCCCGGCACCGACAAGGTCATCGGCGCGGTGAAACCCTCGGGGCCATAAATGTTCTCGTCGTCGAACCACCAGTCGGCGGTGGGACGGCGGAACCGCTCATCGCCGCTGGACACCCAATCCTGGCCGGACCGGACGATCGGCTCGCCGGTGCGCGGACAGCTCACCGAGTCACCCACCCAGCCCGAGCCCGCGGCCACCCACACCACCTTCGGCGCGTCGAACGCCGCGGAGGTCACCAGCACGTCGTCGCAGTTGGCCACGACGATGGTCGACGGATGCCGGGAGATGCCATCGCGGAGGCGCCGCTCGATCATGTTGATCTCGCCGACCCGGTCGAGCTGGTCGCGGGAGAGGTTCAGCAGGACGAGGACCTCGGGGTCGACGGCGTCGCTGACGTGTGGGACGTGCAGCTCGTCGACTTCGAGCGCGCAGATGGGCGCCGCACGGTCGAGGGTGAGGGTGGCGATGATGCCGGCATCCATGTTGGCGCCGTCGGCCTGGGTGGCCACCGCGCCGAGTTCGGAGAGGGCGGCGGCGGTCATCCGGGTGGTCGTCGACTTGCCGTTGGTGCCGGTCACGAGCGCGGTGCGTTTGCCCGCGGCGAGTCGTCGCATGATCTGTGGGTCGATCTTCTCGGCGATCAGCCCGCCGATCATCGAGCCCTTCCCCCGACCGGCCGTCCGCGACGCCCAGCGTGCGGTCGACGCCGCGGTCAGAGCGACCGAGGTGCGCAGCGGGAGACGGGTGCGATCGGACATGGCACAGAGTGTGTCACAAGGTCTGGCGACCGGGCGCCTCGTGCGCCGCAGGTACGCTCGCGAACGTGAGTCAGGCCACAGAGTTGTCGCTGCGTTTCCCGGCCCGCATGCAGCGGGCCCTGTTCCGCGGGGCGGGTGCGATCCCGCCGACCGTCTTGAAGGCGGCGGCCAGGCGGGGGCGGGTGAACGCGGACGGTGACCGTCTGGCCCCGGAGATGGCGTTGACCGGTTGGGTCGCCGACACCCTGCCGGCGTTCCAGCTCGCCGGGAAACACGTCGACAAGGCGCGTGCCGACCTGCGGGAGAACGCCGGCGCGATGGCCGAAGACCTCGCGCCGATGGCGGTCGAGGAAGACCTGATCATCGAGGCCCCGCACGGCCTGATCCCGGCGACGCGATACCGCGCACAGATCTACTCGGTCGGCGTCGTCGTGTTCTTCCACGGCGGTGGCTTCGTGCAGGGCGACCGTGTCACCCACGACAACTTGGTGCGCCGTCTCGCGATCTCCACCGGTGCCGACATCCTCTCGGTCGACTATCGGCTCGCCCCCGAGCACCGCTTCCCGGCCGCCGTCGACGACGCGCTCGCCGCGTGGCGGTTCGCCGTCGACGCCGCACCGGCGTGGGGAGTGCCGACCGACCGGATCGCACTGGCCGGCGACAGCGCGGGCGGCAATCTCAGCGCGGTGATCGCCCAGCAGGTCCGCGGTGAGGCGGTGACCCCGTGCCTACAGATGCTCATCTACCCGGCGACCGACCTCGTCTCGAAGCGCGCGTCGCGACACGAGTTCGCCACCGGGTTGTTCCTGACCGACGAGCACATGGACTGGTTCCTCGACCACTATGTGCCGGACGAGGCGCAGCGCAGCGACCCGCGGGTCTCGCCGCTACTGGCCGACGACCTGTCGGGGCTCGCACCGGCCTACGTGATCGTCGCCGGCTTCGATCCGCTCCGCGACGAGGGCATCGCCTACGCGGAGGCGCTGCACGCGGCCGGGGTCGACGTCACCCTCGACCGCGCCGGCACCCTCATCCACGGGTTCGCGAACATGACCCTGATCAGCCCGGACGCCCGGGCGGCCGTCGACCGGATCGGCGCCGCGCTGGCCGGTGCGTTCGGCTGAACGCACGCTCGCCCCGCGAATCCGGGGCCGATTGACCGGCGCCGCCAGCACACCGGCGGCGCAGCCGGCGATCACCACGAGCGCCCCGATGATCTCGACGACGCTCGGTGTCTCGCCGAGCAGCGCCCATGCCGCGGTGATCCCGACGACGGGCACCAGCAGCGACATCGGTGCGACCCGGCTCGCCGGGTACTTCGAGAGCAGCATGGTCCACAGCCCCGAGCCGGCGACGGTGCCGAGCAGCACGGTGTAGGCGAGCCCGATCAGGGCGAGGACGCCACTGTGGGTGCCCAGGGTGGTCAGCGACTCCAGGCCGGCAGTCGGGCCGTCGATGACGACACTGAGGATCAGGAACGGGATCGGCGGGACGACCGACATCCAGAGGGTCATGCGCAGAGGATCGTTCGGACGGGCGCTGGGAGCGGAGCGAGCGGACCCGGTCGCCACCGCGAGGCGGCTACCGATATTGCCGAACGCCCACCCCAGGCCGCCGAGGACGGTGAGGAGCATCGGCACCACGGCGCCGATCCCCAACGAACTGTGGGTCGCGCGGTCGACTCCGATGAGGACCATCCCGCCGACCGCGACGGCGATGCCGATGACCTGCAGCGGGCTCATCCGCTCGCGCAGGAACAGCACGCCGAGGATGACCGTGAATGGTGCCGAGGTCTGCAGCACCAGCGACGCCAGCCCGGTCGGCATGCCGAGATGCATCGCCAGGAACAGGAAGGCGAACTGCACCACGCCGAAACCGACCGCGTAGAGGAGAAAGCACCGGATGCGCACCTTGGGGAAGCGGACGAACAGCACGACCGGGATCGCCATGACCGCGAAGCGCAGTGCAGCGCAGAAGAACGGCGGGAAGTGATCGAGGCTGAGCCGGATCGCGATGAAGTTGAAGCCCCACATCGCGACGACTGCCAGCCCGAGCAGGCGGTCGCGGTTTGTCATGACATTCAGTGTCGACGCACAGTCGGTCCAGAACAATCGAATTAAATCGGATTGAAGGTGTAGAAGTTCTTAACCTTTGTCGCGGTCGTGTGGGGACAGCTCGTCGATGAGTTTCAGACCGCGTCGCGCCCACTCGATCTCGGCCCGGGACTTGTCGATCAGGCCCTCGTAGGTGAATGCCTTGTACGCCACGATCTTGTCGTGCTCGGCGACGGGATACTTCTCGAGGCGCTTCGCGATGTTCGGATGCGTGGTGGCCAGGATCGACTCGCGCATCGCCACCCACTGGTCGACCTGTTGCTGGTGATACTCGATGTGGCGGCGGAGATGATCGCGCGCGCGGTCCGGGTCGGCCCACTCGTAGTAGGCGGCCTGCAGATGAACCGGGTCCCTGATCGGTTGATATTCGAGCGTGGTGTTCATCCATTCGCGGAGGGCCCGGATGCCCTCGTCGGTGATCGAGTACCGGGTCTTGGTGCTGCGCGGACCCCAACGCACCTGCTCGCCCGCGATGAGTCCGTCCTTCTCCATCTTGCGCAGCTCCGGATAGATCTGGGAATCCGGCGCGTGCCACACGTGTCCGACGGACGCCTCGAACCGCTTCGCGGCGTCGTATCCCGTCATGGGTTCGGCGGTCAGCATCGCCAGGAGGGCGTGACGAAGACTCATGCACTCCATTCAAGCGAGCGCACTCGCTATTGCCAAAGACTATGGAGATAGTTATTCTGTGTGCCGAATCACTCAATAGCTATCTACGTAGTGAGTGTCGCAGCCCGAAGTCGCCAAGGAGCACACATGACCGACCTCAGCCCGTCCGGGGCCACCGCAAAGAACATGGCCTACCCGCTCAACGCCTGGTACGTCGCCGCCTGGGATCACGAGGTCGGACGATCGCAGATCCTGTCGCGAACGATCGCCGGCAAGCCGATGGCCATCTACCGCACGACCGACGGGCGTCCGGTCGCCCTGGCCGACGCGTGCTGGCATCGTCTGGCACCGCTGTCGATGGGCAAACTCGTCGGCGCCGACGGCGTCCAATGCCCGTATCACGGTCTGCAGTTCAATTCGGCCGGTCGCTGCATCAAGATGCCGGCGCAGGAGACGATCAATCCGTCGGCGATGGTGTCGTCGTTCCCGGTGGTCGAGCGGTATCGCTACGTCTGGGTCTGGCCGGGCGATCCCACGCAGGCCGATCCGTCGACCATTCCCGACATGTTCCAGATGGATTCCCCGGAGTGGGCCGGCGATGGACGGACCATCGACGTGCGCGCGAATTATCAACTGGTGCTGGACAATCTGATGGACCTGACGCACGAGGAGTTCGTGCACTCGTCATCGATCGGCCAGGACGAGCTGAGCGAGTCCGACTTCATCGTGACCCACACGGATCGCACCGTCACCGTGAGCCGCTGGATGCACGACATCGACGCACCGCCGTTCTGGTTGAAGAACATGCGCGACAAGTTCCCCGCGTTCGAGGGGAAGGTCGATCGGTGGCAGATCATCGAGTTCGAGGTGCCGTCGACGATCCGCATCGACGTCGGGGTGGCCAAGGCCGGAACCGGTGCCCCCGAGGGCGATCGCAGCCAGGGCGTCAACGGGTTCGTGATGAACACGATCAGCCCGGTCGACGAGCGCACCGCCCTGTACTTCTGGGCGTTCATGCGCAACTACTGCCTCGACAGCCAACTCATCACCACGCAGCTTCGCGAAGGCGTCCACGGCGTATTCGGTGAGGACGAGGAGATGCTCACCGCGCAGCAGCAGGCCATCGAGGCCAACCCCGATCACGAGTTCTACAACCTCAACATCGACGCCGGGGGCATGTGGGTACGACGACTCATCCAGCGGATGGTCGAGGCCGAGCGCGCGCTGTCCGTCGACGGTGCGGTCGAGGCGGTGCGCTGACATGGTGGCTCTGAGTCAGGTGGAATGGCTTCGCGGACAGGTGGCCTCGACCCGCGCGGCGGCGGATGCCATCGCCGAGATCGTGATCGCGGTGGACCGTCCGGTGCGCCCCGCACCCGGGTGTCACGTCGATGTCCGGCTGCCCGACGGGGATGTCCGGTCGTATTCGGTGGTCGCCGGCGGGGCGGACGGTCGGACGGTCACGCTGGGTGTGCGGCGATCGCCGACCTCGCGCGGTGGATCCGCGTACATGCATTCGCTGAAGCCGGGTGACTCCATCTCGATCACCTTGCCGCTGCAGAACTTCCCACTCGGCGTCGGTGCGCGCCGATACGTTCTGCTCGCCGGCGGTGTCGGCGTGACGGCGATGAAGGCGATGGGGGACATGGTGCGGCGCCTCGGTGCCGACTACCGCGTCGTATATGTCGGGCGCAGCCGCACGGCCATGGCGTTTGTCCCGGAACTCGTTGAACTGCACGGTGATCAACTCGAGCTCATCGTGAACGACGAGGGCGGCGTGCTCGACGCCCAGACGCTCGTCGCCGAATGTGACTCGCAGACAGAACTGTACATGTGCGGACCGATCCGGTTGATGGATGCGGTCCGTCGCGCGTGGATGTCACGCGGCCTGCCGGCGGCGAATCTGCGCTTCGAAACCTTTGGCAACAGTGGATGGTTCGAGCCGGAAGAGTTCGTCGTCTCGGTTCCCGAGATGGGTGTCGAAGCCACCGTGGGGACCGGCGAATCACTGCTCGACGCGCTGGAGCGTGCGGGTGTCGACATGATGTTCGACTGCCGCAAGGGCGAATGCGGACTCTGCCAGGTGGAGGTCGTCTCCGTAGACGGAGCGATCGATCACCGTGACGTGTTCTTCAGCGAGAAGCAGAAGGATGCGTCGAAACACCTGTGCGCCTGCGTTTCCCGCGTCGCCTGCCCACGCGGCTCGTCGAACACGCCGGCCGCCATCACTCTCTCCATCAACTGACCGCTCAACTACTCATCTTCGATCAAAGGAAATCCGGTGGATCTACGTCATCGCATCGACACGTCTCCGATGCGCCCCTATCAGTGGCTGGTCGTCGGCCTGTGCGTCGTCCTGAACATCCTCGACGGCTACGACGTCATGGCATTGGCGTTCACCGCCAAGAGCATCGGCGCGGACTTCGCCCTCAACGGAGCCGAGATCGGCGTGCTCATGAGTGCGGGACTCGTCGGCATGGCGGTGGGCGCGCTGACGCTCGGGCCGCTCGCCGACCGGATCGGCCGACGTCCGGTGATCCTGCTGGCGGTCACCATGGCCGCGGCGGGCACCGCACTGTCCGCGACCGCCGCCAGCCCATGGCAACTCGGCATCTGGCGAGTGCTGACCGGCCTGGGCATCGGCGGCATCCTCGCCTCGATCACCGTCATCGCCAGCGAGTACTCGTCACATCGCTGGCGCGGACTGGCGATCAGCGTGTACACGGCCGGCTACGGCGTCGGAGCCACGCTCGGCGGTCTCGCGGCGGTGAGCCTGCAGGCCCAACACGGGTGGCGCTCGGTGTTCGTCGTCGGCGCTCTGCTCACCACCGGCGTGCTGCTGATCCTCTCCGTGCTCCTGCCCGAGTCCATCGACTTCCTCAACGCTCGCGGCCGAGACGGTGATCTCGACCGCGTCAACCGGATCGCGGCCCGCCTCGGGCAAGAGCCGGTCGCCGCGCTGTCCGTCGCATCGGCCGCCCACGACGAACGCACCGGCCGGATCGGCGAGCTGTTCGCGCCCGGGCGGATCCGGTCGACACTGCTGCTGTGGGTGGCGTTCTTCGCGACGATGTACGGCTTCTACTTCGTGAACTCGTGGACGCCGTCGCTGCTGGAAACCGCCGGACTCACCAAGGGCCAGAGCGCAACCGCCGGCATGATGCTGACCCTCGGCGGCACCGTCGGGTCGATCGTCTTCGGCCTGCTCGCCAGCAAGTGGGCGGCGCGATCCGTCCTGATCTGGTTCACCGTCGGCTCGGCGGCCCTGATGGTGATGTTCATCGTGTCCATCCCGATGCTCGCGGTGGCGTTCGCCCTGGGCGTGTTGATCGGCGCGCTGATCAATGGTTGTGTCGCAGGCCTTTACACGCTCGCACCCGCGCTGTACGGGCCCCGGATCCGCACCACCGGTGTCGGGTGGGCGATCGGGATCGGTCGGGCTGGAGCCATTCTCGCGCCGCTGGCGACCGGGTCTCTGCTCGACGCCGGGTGGTCCTCGCAGCAGCTCTACTTCGGTGCCGCGGCCATCGTTCTCGTTTCCGCGGCAGCGTTGTTCGCGCTGCGTTCGACGACGAACCGCACGGTCAGCGGTGACGAGCCGGCGGTCACCGCGGCCGTCGCGTGACCTGCCGAGAACTATTGCAGCATGAGTGGTCTCGATGCGCGGCCTCGCAAGCTCGGTCGCTTACTCGACCGGCGGGGGAGGGGACTCGCCTGTTCGCTGATCGAGTAAGGCTCCGAGCGAAGCGAGGCGCCGCATCGAGATCCCCCCGCGTTCTAAGACACGCTCAGCGCCAACCTAATTCGGGTGCCACGTATGTGAGGATCGATTCGATCACGTGGGCGTTGTACTCGACGCCGAGTTGGTTCGGCACGGTCAGCAGCAGGGTATCGGCGGCGGCGATCGCCTCGTCCTCGCGGAGTTGTTCGACGAGCCTGTCCGGTTCGGCGGCATAGCTCTTCCCGAAGCGGGCGACCGAACCGTCGATCACACCGACCTGATCGTCGTCGTTGCCGCTGCGGCCGAAGTAGGCGCGGTCGCGGTCGTCGACGATGGCGAAGATGCTGCGACTCACCGAGACTCGTGGCTCGCGGGTCCAGCCGGCCTCGGTCCAGGCGTCACGGAACCGGTCGATCTGCTCGGCCTGCAGCTTGTGGAACGGGACGCCGGTGTCCTCGGTGAGCAGCGTCGAGCTCATCAGGTTCATGCCCTGCTGGGCGGTCCATTCGGCGGTGGCGCGGCTGCCGGCACCCCACCAGATGCGGTCACGCAGGCCCGGTGACTGCGGCTCGATGGGCAGCAGCCCCGGCGGGTTCGGGAACATCGGCCGCGGATTGGGTTGGGCGAAGCCGTTACCCTCGATCACCTTCAGGAACACATCGGCGTGCTGGCGCGCCATGTCGGCGTCCGACATGCCTTCCGGCGGGACGTAGCCGAAGTACTTGTAACCGTCGACGACCTGCTCCGGCGATCCCCGGCTGATGCCGAGTTGGAGACGCCCCTCGGCGATGAGGTCCGCGGCGCCCGCATCCTCGGCCATGTACAGCGGATTCTCGTAACGCATGTCGATGACGCCGGTGCCGATCTCGATGGTCGAGGTCTTCGCGCCGATCGCCGACAGCAGCGGGAACGGAGATGCCAGTTGTCGGGCGAAGTGATGGACACGGAAGTAGGCGCCGTCGGCGCCGAGTTCTTCGGCGGCCACCGCGAGGTCGATGGACTGCAGGAGGGTGTCGGACCCGGTGCGCACCTGGGAACCAGGGGCGTCGGACCAGTGTCCGAAGGAAAGGAAGCCGATTTTCTTGCTCATGATCCTCTAAATGGTACCGCGGTCCGTTTAATTCCCGGCCGCGGACTCAGTCCCTTCCGAGCTGCCCGTCGACCCGTCGCCAGATCTTCTCCGGGTTGCCGGCGGCGATCGGCGACGGCAGCAACTCGGCCGGCGTGTTCTGGTAGGCGACCGGCCGGAGGAACCGTTCGATCGCGAGCGACCCGACCGACGTGGTGCGCGAATCCGATGTCGCCGGATACGGACCGCCGTGCACCATGGCGTGGCAGACCTCGACGCCGGTCGGCCAGCCGTTGAAGATGATGCGGCCGGCCTTGAGCTCCAGCCGCGTCATCAGGTCGCGCGCGGTGGCGAGGTCGTCGTCGGTGGTGTGCAGGGTGGCCGTCAGTTGCCCGTCGAGTGTGTCGGTGACGACGCCCAGTTGGTCGGCGTCACGGCATCGGACGACCAGGCTGGAGGCACCGAAGACTTCCTGCTGCAGCGACTCGTCGGCCAGGAGCGTTTCGGCGTCGGTGCTGAACAGAGCGCCGCGGCACGTGTTGGGTCCCGCGGCATTCCCGTCGTGGCCTCGGCCTTCGGTGGTCGCCGAATCGGTGAGTTGCCGGACTCCGTTGGCGTAGGCGCGGGCTATCCCGGGTGTCAGCATCGGGGTCGGGTCCACCTGGCCGAGGGCCTTGGCCGCGGCGGCGACGAACCGGTCGAGGTCGGGGCCGTCGACCGCGATGACGAGTCCGGGGTTGGTGCAGAACTGTCCCGAACCGAGGGTCAGCGACGCGACGAACGCCTCACCGAGTTCCTCGGCGCGCGTGGCCAGCGCACCGGGCAGCGGATAGACGGGGTTGATCGAGCTCATCTCCGCGTACACCGGGATCGGTTCCGGCCGGGAGGCGGCGGCGCGAACGAGGGCCGTTCCGCCGGTGCGTGATCCGGTGAAACCAACCGCCTTGATGTGCGGGTCGGTGACGAGCATGACACCGATCTCGTTGCCGCCGTTGATCAGTGAGAAGGTTCCGGCGGGCATGCCGGTCGCCGCCACCGCGTCGGTGATGGCGCGGCCGACGAGTTCGGAGGTCCCCGGATGGGCGTCATGGGCCTTGACGACGACCGGGCATCCGGCGGCGAGCGCGGATGCGGTGTCGCCGCCGGCGACGGAGAAGGCGAGCGGGAAATTGCTCGCGCCGAAGACGGCCACGGGCCCGAGCGGGACCCTGCGTTGTCGAATATCCGGCCGGGGCAACGGTTCCCGGTCAGGTTGGGCGGGGTCGATGCGCGCGCCGTGCCAACTGCCCTCGCGGAGGACCTCGGCGAACAACCGAAGCTGGCCGGTGGTGCGGGCCACCTCGCCGGTGATGCGCGCGACGGGAAGTCCCGATTCGGCACAGGCACGTTCGGTGATCGGCTCGGCGGCCGCCGCGATGTTGTCCGCGATCGTCTCGAGGAAGACCGCGCGTTGCTCCGCCGTCGTGGCACGGTAGGCGCCGAAGGCGGCCGCGGCGGCCGTCGTCGCGTCGGTGACGCCGACCGCGGTCGCATACGGGTAGGCGGGCTCGAGTTTCTCGCCGGTGGCCGGGTTGACGGCGCGGATGGCGCTGATCCCGGTTCCGGCGGCGTAGGTACCCGCGATGATCATCTGTCCCTGCAGCGTGGTGGCCATGGCTCGACGGTAGATCCGATGCTCGGCTCATGTCCGGGATTGGCGATCGCGGTAGCTTGACGTCCATGGATGTCAAGCGGCTGCGGGTGCTGCGCGAGTTCGCCGATCGCGGCTCGGTGGGCGCGGTCGCCGATGCGCTGCACATGACGCCGTCGGCGGTCTCGCAGCAACTGAAGGTCTTGACCAAGGAGGCGGGCGTCGAGCTACTCGAACAGGACGGGCGTCGCATCCGGCTGACCGACGCCGGCCGGGCGCTGGTGCTGCGCGCCGACGAGGTCATCGCCGCGGTGGAACGTGCGCAGGAGGAGATGGCGTCCTATCGGTCGGGTAACACCTCGGTTCGGTTGGCGATGTTTCCGTCGGGTGCCACCCTGTTGCTGCCGTCCGTGCTCGACCGTGCCGCCGAGCAGGGCATCGACATCCATGCCAATCACCTCGACGTCGGCTACCCGGAAGCGCCGAGTGGGCTGGCCGACTTCGACATCGTCGTCACCCACCGTGATGAACGCACGGCGTCGGTGCGGCTGCCCCGCGTCCAGGTCACCGAACTGATGCGCGAACCCCTCGACGTGGTGGTGTCGCGGCACTCGCCTCTGGCGGCCCGGGAGTCGGTGGCCGTCGAGGAGTTGGCCGACCACGACTGGATCAGTGTCGAGGGCGGCTTCCCCGTCGACGACGTGCTGTTGTCCATCTCGGCGGTGACCGGCGTGGCGCCACGGGTGGTGCAGCGGATGCTGGACTTCTCCACCATCGAGGCGCTCGTCGCGGGCGATCACGGAATCGCGCTGATGCCCCGGTTCGCGGCCCGTGATCCACGAGTGAAACTGTTGGAGCTCAAGGGAGTTCGTGCCGCCCGTGTGTACGAGGCGTTGACCCGGCCCTCGACGAAGGCCGCGGTCGGTGCGGTGGTCGACGTGTTGGTGGCCGCCGCCCAACCGTGACCCGGTGTATCAGAACACCGTTGTGCCGCCGTCGATCCCGACTCGCTGCGCGGTCATGAACTTCGACTCGTCGGATGCGAGGAAGGCGACCACGTTCGCGATCTCTTCGGGCTCGGCGACGTACTGGTTGAGGAAGGTCATCCCCATGCCCTGCAGCCGCGGATTGGATTTCGCGGTTTCCTCGAGCCGCTCGACCATCCGGCCCGAGCCCATCGGGGTGGCCACCCCGCCGGGATGCACGGTGTTGACGCGGATGTTGTGCTGACCCAGTTCGGCGGCGAACGCCCGCGCCATGCCCACCAGTGCGTGCTTGCTGGTGGTGTAGTGCACCATGAACGGCTGCATCTTCAGGCCGGCCGCGGAGCTGATCAGGATGATCGAGCCACCGCCGCGGGTGATGACGTGCGGCGCGGTGGCCATCACCGTGTTCCAGGTGCCGGTCACGTTGATGTCCATCACGTCCGCGAAGTCCTGCCCGCTGATCTCGTCCCAGGTCTGCGGCGGACAGATACCCGCATTGGCGACGACGATGTCGAGCCCGCCGAACTCGCTGACACCGCCCTCGACGGCGCCCTTCAGACCGTCGAGGTCGCGGATGTCGCAGCGGGACAGCAGCGCTTGGGATCCCTCGGCTTCGACCAGCCGCCGCGTCTCCTCGAGGTCTTCCGGCGTGGCCGGGTCGTAGGGCACTGCGCCGGGGAGAGGCCCGGCGATGTCGACGCCGATGATCTTCGCGCCCTCGCGGGCCAGCCGCACGGCGTGCGCGCGACCCTGGCCGCGGGCGATTCCGGTGATGAAGGCGACTTTGCCGTCGAGTCGAGCCACGGGATTTTCCTCGGATTCTGTCGGGGGTGCCTGATGCCGTCAGGCGCGGCGAAGTGCCGGGTCGTGCTGGCCTGCGATGGTCCGCTCATAGGCGTCGTTGAATGCGCGCAGTTCCCGGAGCAGCGCCTCCGGGGTGCCGGGGGAGAGGTCGGCGAAGATCCGGTTGAGGCGATCGGCGCGTAATCGGCCGTCGTAGTGGAATGCCTCCACACCCGCGGTGGTCGGCCGGAGGAGGCGGCTCACCTGCCCCTCGATCTCGAACCGCTCGAGGTAGCCGTGGCGGATCGCGGCGTTGACCTGGCGGTTGACGGTGGATTGGTCGAGGTCGAGTTCTTCGCTGAGTTCGCGCAGGGTGCGGGCCCGACCGTCGGACAGGATCCACAGGATGGCGAACGCCGATGCGTCGAGTCGGGCTCCGGGAACCACATTGGTCTTCCGACGTCCCATACGCAGCAATTCTTCGGCCAATTCTCCGTAGACGGGAGACGGCCACAGCGCGTCATCACCGATGTGTCGCACGTCCGACCTCCTGATGTGATCGACCGGCAGGCTGCCGTCCGGTTCGCAATATGCATAGTACATATGTAACGTACATATCCTCAGAGAGGATTGCCATGACTTCGACTCCGCCCGGGACATCCGGCGACATCCTGCCGCACAGCGAATCGGCCGAGGAAGGCCATACCGGGGCGGCGCTGACCGCCGTCGTCGTGCTGTGTTTCGGCGGTCTGGTCGCGTCGTTGATGCAGACGCTGATCATCCCGATCCAGCCCGAGTTGCCGATGCTGCTGCACACGACCATCTCGAACGCGTCATGGGTGATCACCGCGACGCTGCTCGCCGCGGCCGTCGCCATGCCGATCGCCGGTCGCCTCGGCGACATGTTCGGCAAGCAGCGGGTGCTGTTCGTCAGCGCAGCGCTGCTGGTGATCGGTTCGCTGGTCTGTGCGTTGAGTGCCACCCTGATTCCGATGATCGTCGGGCGGGCGATCCAGGGCCTGGCGATGGGTTTCATCCCGGTCGGCATCAGTCTGATGCGCGAGATCACGCCGCCGCGGCTGACCTCTGCCGCGGTGGCCGCGATGAGTGCCACGCTCGGCGTGGGTGGCGCGATCGGCCTACCGCTCTCGGCGTGGGTTGCGCAGCAATGGGATTGGCGAGCACTGTTCTGGGTCGCAGCCGGCCTGGCGGTGCTGGTGGCGATCTTCGTGGCGATCTTCGTGCCGCATCTCGACGACAGCAGTGGTGGTCGGCTGGATGTGGTCGGGGCCATCGGTCTCGCGGTGGGTCTGTCCGGCGTACTCATCGCGATCTCCAAGGGCAACGACTGGGGCTGGACCAGTGGCACCGTCCTGGGTCTGCTGTTCGGCGGGATTGCGGTGCTGGCGGCTTGGGGCATCTTCGAACTGCGCCACCAGGATCCACTGGTCGATCTGCGGACCACCGCTCGCCCAGCGGTGCTGCTCACCAACCTCGCCGCCATCGCGGTCGGTTTCGGCATGATGGCGCAGGCCATCGTGATGCCACAGATACTCGAAATCCCTGCTGCCGCCGGCGGTCTCGGTCAGACGCTGCTCGCGGCCGGACTGTGGATGGCACCTGGCGGTCTGATGATGCTGGTGTTCGCACCGGTCTCGGCGACGCTGATCAACCGGATCGGCGCCAAGTACACGTTGGCCATCGGCGCGACGATCCTCGGGTTGGGGTATCTCTGTGCGTTCCTCTTGATGAACGCGCCGTGGCAACTCGCGCTCGCCTCGCTGGTCTGCTCGGCCGGTGTGGGCGTCGGGTATGCCGCGATGCCCACTCTGATCATGGGTTCGGTGCCGGTCACCGAAGCCGGTGCGGCCGTGGGTCTCAACGGATTGATGCGGTCGGTGGGCACCACCGTCTCGTCGGCGGTGATGGCTCTCGTGCTCACCAGCTCGACGATCACGTTCGGCGCCCACGAGGTACCGAGCCACAACGCATTCCGATGGTGCTTCCTGATCGGTGCGGCCGCAGCATTCGTCGGCGTGGCCATCACGCTCGCCATCCCGGTGATGCGCCAGCGTGCGCAAACAGCGGCCGCGACGGAAAGTGTTGCCGCTGCTACAGAGTGACGCCTTCGCTCTCCGATCACGAATCCGCTCCCTCGGTCGAGGGAGCGGATTCGTGTCTCAGGAGCGGCCGGTGATCAGGCAGCGACCAATTGACGCTGGTCGAGCGGGGCCCGGCGTCGGCCCTGGAACGACACGGCGGTCACCAGCAGCGCGCCGATGATCGCGGGGATGGCGAAAGCGTAGAAGCTCATCTTGGCGCCGAGGCCGGCATCGAGGATGAAGCCGGCCATCGCCGGTCCGAGCATGGCGCCGATGCGGCCGAGACCCATCACCACACCCAGGGCGGAGCCGCGGTTGGCCGTCGGGAAGTTGTCGGCGACGAAGCCGTAGAGGACACAGTTGGTTCCGGTGCCACCGATGCCGGCGCCCAGGATGGCGAGCATGACCCAGATGGTGTCGAGTTTGTTGCTCAGCACCAGCAGCGACACCACGCCGACGAGGAAGAGGACGGTGACCACTCGGGCGCAGCCGACCCGGTCGGCGAAGTAGGAGCCGCCGATCGCGCCGATCACGCCGCCGGCCTGCAGCACCAGCATGAAGGTCAGCGCTGAGCCCAGCGCGTAACCCTGTTCGCGCATCAGCGCCGGGGCCCAGGTGTTGAGGCCGTAGACGACGACGTTCACGCAGACGCTGATCAAGATGAAGATGATGAGGCGGGCCACCAGCGGTCGCTGGAAGAGATGACGCATACCGGGCGCGCTGGCCGCGGAATCGGCCTGGGCGCGGACGGTTGCCACGACGGTGTCGTAGTCGAGTCCGTAGTCGGCAGCGAGCGCACGTCCCTCGGTGTCGCGTCCTCGGGTGGCCAGATAACCGGCCGATTCGGGAAGGCGGAAGTACATGATCGGGATCAGGATCACGAAGGCGACGCCGATACCGAACAGCACGCGCCAATCATGATGCGGCAGCACCCACATCGCGCACAGGGCGGCCAGGATGCCGCCGACGGAGAACCCGGTCAGCATGGTGGCGTTGTAGAGCTGGCGCCGCCGTTGCGGTGCGTACTCCAAGGTCAGTGCCACTGCTGACGGGACGACGCTGCCGATGCCGACACCCGTGAGGAACCGCGCGACCCCGAACATCTCGACGTTCATTGCGACCGCGGACAACAGTGAACCGACAGAAATCCAGGCGACGCCGATGAGCATCAGCTTCCGTCGGCCGATGCGGTCGGTCAGCGGGCCGGCCGTCAGGAAGCCGACCATCAGACCACCGAGGGTCCAGGTGCCGATGAGGCCTGCGGTGCCGTGGCTGAGGTTCCAACCGGGCTCTTCGAGGATCTTGGGCAGAGCGGCGCCGTAGACGACCATGTCATAGCCGTCGGCGACGATCGTCAGGAAGCACAGGACCGCGACGGCGAGGCCGCTGCGGGATCGGGTGCGGGTGGGTGTTGTGGTCACGACATCCTCCGGGGAGCGGGGCGGGTGTGCGGTTGATCGCGTTACCTCGCTGGCTGCGAGCTACATCACACGATACATTGTGCATAATGTGAAACAAGTCGCAGAGGGGGATCTCTCGATGAGTGAGAAACCGACCGTGCCTGTCGTGGTTCCGAGCCTTATAGGTCGTCAGGAGAATCTGTCGGAGGACGGTAGCGATCGGCTTCGGGACCCGTCATCTGCGGTGCCCAATTGATTCCCGGTAGTAGCAGATGCCCGGCATCGACGGGCAGGCTGACTCCCGTGACGTGTTCGGCGAAGTCGGACAGCAGCCACACTGCGGCGTTGCTGCTGGCATTGGGCGGAAGTGCGGTCCGCCCGGCGAGTGCCGTCGCCCCGTACATGCCGTCGACTCCCGCCTGCCTGTTGCCTTCGGTTCCAGGCTGGGAGAACAACGCGTACCCCATCGGATTGTCCCAGATCTTGGTGTCGACCCCGCCCGGCAGCACAGCATTACAGCGAATGTTGTGGGGCGCGATCTCCAGGGCCGTATTCTTCATCAGTCCCAGCACACCGTGCTTTGCGGCGATATACGCGGTGTAGCCGGCGGTCGGCTCGACCGAACCGACGGAGGCGACGACAACGATGCTGCCGCTTCGCTGTCGAATCAAGTGTGGCGCAGTCGCCTTGATGGTGCGGAAAGTTCCGCCGAGGGCGACGTCGTTGACGATGTGCCACATCTGCTCGGTGGTTTCCCATGCGGTCGGCCCCAGGTCCCACACTGCCGCGTTGGCGATCACTCCGTCGAGCCTGCCGAACTCGTCGAGTCCGCGAGCTACTGCGGCGTCGAGGGCCTTCTGATCGCGGACGTCGGCCACGACACTGATCGCGCGACGGCCATGATATTCGACCAGCCGTTGTGTTTTTGTGAGGTCCTTCGCGTTGGACAGCGGATAGTTCAGACCCTCAATGGGTGCGCAGATGTCGGAGATCACGACGTCCGCGCCCTGGCTGGCCGCGGTCACGGCATGCGCGCGGCCCTGTCCGCGCCCCGCGCCCGTGATGAATATGACCTTGCCGTCGAGAAAACCCATGAATGCGACTCGCTTTCGTGACGATGATCAGGTGATCCGTGATGCCGGAGGGCTATGTGTAGTTCGTCGACCCGGCGTCGACGGGAAGCGTCACGCCAGTGACATAACGCGCCTCGTCGGAGAAGAGCCAGAGGAGCGCGTGGGAGATGTCCATCGCTTCGATCGCGTCGACGGGCATGGCGTTGCCCATCGCGTTGCCCTGCCACTGCACGCTGCCCACCCAAGCGTCGAACGCATCATTCTCGATCATCGGTGTCCGCACGCCGGTGGGATGCACAGTGTTGACCCGGATGTGGTGCTGGGCCAGCGAGTTCGCGTACATGCGCATCAGACCGACGACTCCGTGTTTGGCGGCGGTGTATCCGAGGAACCCGGCCGTCAGATCCGATAGAGCCATGTTCGGTCCGCGGAGACCGGCATTCGAGCTGGTGATGGCAATGGATCCACCGTTCCCGGCCTCGACCATCAGGCCGATGGCGGCATCGAGTGTGTGGTAGACCCCGGTGAGCATGACGGCGACGGCGTCACTGAAAGCATGCGAAGCGCGTCCGGGCTCGCCGAATTGAAAGATCCCCGCATTGGCCGATACGCAGTCGAGTCGGTTGAACTCGGCGACACCTTCGGCCAGGACCTCCCTGATCTGGTCTGGCGCGCGGACGTCCGCCTGCCGTGCGATCATTCGCCGGCCCGTGGCGGTCACCAGCCTCTCGGTCTCGGCGAGATCCTCTTTGGAGGCCATCGGGTACGGCACGGTGTCGATCTGGTCGCAGACATCCAGGCCGATGATGTCGGCGCCCTCCTGCGCGAAACGGACGGCGTGCGAACGGCCCTGGCCGCGCGCGGCACCGGTGATGAACACAACTTTTCCGTCGAGCTTGCCCATGATCTGTCTCCTACCGAGATGCGGTGTAGCAATGACGGATGAAGCTTCGGTATGAGTCGACAATTCCACTGAAATGGTTTTCGCCGAGGATGATGGCGCCGGTCAGTGTCAGCCCCGGGACCGGCGTTTCATAGTGGGTATCGAAGAACCTCAGCGCATTTCTACTCACTGCTCGATAAACCTTGTTGGATCCGAGCGCTTCGTGATCGTTGAATGTGATGTGCAGTTCGAGGTTGCGACGCTCCGCTTCGGCTCGGGCGACGAGATCGCTGTACCCCGTAAAGATCACACTGTTGTCGGACAGAATCCCGGGGCTGCCGGCGCCGTACTTCTGGAAGAGGCTGTTTCCGGCGATGAGTGCGTAGAGGGTGAAAAGTCCGCCGTATGACGTTCCGAACAAACCTGCTCCCTCGGAGGTTGCTCGGTATCTGCCCAGGATTTCCGGATGGAGTTCTTCGGTGAGAAATGCCAGAAAATTGTCGGCACGCCCATGTTTGCTCGATTCGAGGAATTCGTCGCGATCCTCGGCGGAGAACATTCCCGACTCGTACATCGGGGCCACATTTCCTTCGAGGGCCGGCGGGTACGGTTCTCCCGGTGGCACCAGATCCCGGTTACGGGTTATTGCCATTCTCTGCGCTTCGAGGCCGGTGTAGCCGACAGTGACCTGCAGGAACTGATCGGCGGGCCGTGCCTCATCGCCCATCATCGAGAACGAGAGGGGTGCGGTCACCGGAAGGTTGGTGTTTCCGTCGGTGACGTAGACGATCGGGAAGTCGACGGGCATCATGTGATACGCAATCGGCAGGGTTACCCAGACCGCGAAGGTGGTGCCGACTCGCTTCGAATCGATCTCGAAGTATTCGGTCACAGGTCCCATTGACGTGTTCCGTCGTGGGTCGATGTCCATTCAGGGACTCCATCTCGTCGGGGCAGGAGCACAGCGCTCGCCTGCGTGTTCCGGACCCAAGTATGTTGCTGGAACGCGAGGCACGGGAGTGAGTCAGCTCACGTCAATTGTGCATAATATCTACGATCGACACGTTGCTGTATTGCTCGATGTGTGGTACTGAGACTCCGGATCAATTGTCGCGCAGATCAATTGGTGTCCCGATGGCGGGCCACTCCTCTGGCTTGAGAGTCGCCAGTCGCAGTATCAGCCTGTTCAGTGGATCGTCGATGTTCCACGGCAGTAGCTTCCGTATCCGCTCGAGTCGGTAACGCATCGAGTTGGGATGTAGGTGCAGGGCGGCTGCGGCCCGAGCGACGGACCCGTCCGAGTCGAGGTACTGAACCAGACTGCGCTCCAGGTCAAGTGAGGTCGCTGATGGGTCTTCGGTCAGCGATGCGGTGATTCGCGCGAACAGCCCGGGGCTCTCCTCCATGAAGCCGGATACCGCACGAAGGGCCACGCGGGGATGGACCGCATCAAACTGAGCCAGTCGGCCGTCAACTCCTTGGAATTGTAGAAATCTAGCTGTGAGCCGGGCCTCCTCCCACGCGGTGGCCACGTCATCGAGCGGCCGTGGTGACCCGATACCGAGGTACAGCGGACTGTCTGCAACTCGATGAACCGCTCGGGCTGCTCGTTGCATCGACGCCATATGCCGGTGCTCATCGAGGTCGTGGAAGAAGTCGAGCCTGCACAGCGACCGATCGATTACCCCGTGCCTCACCACGTGACCGCGACCGTCGGGATACTGCTGTCGGCTGACCGACGCGATGCGGACCAACTCCGAGTTGTCGCGGTAGCCCGAACGCACCGTGGTGTAGCAGCTGGCAATCATCTGCCAGGATCGATCGACGCCCAGCATCGCGGGCACGTCGGCCGGGAGAAGTGTCCCGTTGACGAAATGCCTGACGAACTGGGCCTCGGCATCCTGTTGTCCGGCACCCGACATCCGAGCGATCTCCGGCCCGGAATAGCGTTCGAACACGGCGACTTCCTCGACGAGGTGATCCGGAAATCCCTTGTCACCCTCCAGAAGCCAGATGTAGCCCACTACATCCTCGTCGGATCGGACTGCCTTGATCTGACGTGGACGCAGTCCGGGAAAGGCATCGCGCACGACATGCAGCTCACCAGAACTCAGGTCCCTGTCCTCGTTGCCGTCAATCCACGCGAGCCAAGCGTCGGGGCTCTTTCGACGTAAGATGGCCGCGTCGCGGACAGGGTCGCTCGGTTGGCCGGCCACTGCTGAATATGCGAGCACGCGGAACTCGCGGTCTTCGACGACCACCGGGCATCCGATTGCCTCGGCGAGGACATCGACTGCCCTCGTCAAATTCACCTGCGATTCCGCCATGGTCCCTCGTTTGCGAGTTGCGTCAACTGCCCTCGGCCTGCGCTCTCGCCGCCGGGCTGTCGACTGCCGCGGGAACCTCGGCAACCAGGCTGGACAGGAGTCGCAGTGCTTGCTCGGTGGTCGAGCCCGGCTCGGCGGTGAAGCCGATCATGGCCAGACCTTCCGAGCTCGCGAGCTCGAGAACCTCGTATTGCAGCGTCAGTTCACCCACGTCGCGGTGGTGGAACATCTTGGTGCCGCGGCGGTGCGCGGTGACCCGGTGAGCAGCCCATCGAACGCGGAATTCGTGACTGCGAGTTGCCAATTCCCCGATCAACCCGGTGACGGCCGGCGAGTTCGGGGACCGTGCTGCCTCCACCCGGAGGAGCGCAACTGCATCGTCGGCGGCTCGGTTCCAATTCGGGAATGTCTCGTCGGAATCCCGGGTCAGGAAGGTGAAACGGGCGATGTTGGGCGCCGCCGAACCGGCATGATCGAAAACCGGCTGGTAGACGGCTCGCCCGAGCGCGTTGGCGCCGACGATGTCGAGATGGCCGTTGATGACGATGGCCGGAGCGTTGACCATGGAGTCCATCAGCGCCTGCACTCCTTGCGGCACCTTTTTCCCCGGCCGTCGGGCGGGTTTGCGCGCCGTCCGTTTCGCGGTGGCCGCGCGGACCAGATCGAACAGATGCGAGGTCTCCTCGTCGGAGAGTCGCAGGGCGGACACGATTGCTCTGAGCACGTCGTCGGACACCCCGACGACGCCGCCGCGCTCGATCTGGGTGTAGTACTCGGTGCTGACACCGGCGAGCTGTGCCACCTCTTCACGCCGCAGACCGGTCACCCTTCGACGACCGCCCGCCGGCAACCCCACCTGGTCCGGCGTGATCTCGGCCCGCCGGGCCATGAGAAAGTCGCGGATGTCCTTGGCGATGTCCATGACATCACCGTAGAAACATCTGCGCGCGATGGGGAGGGGCTGCTGGTCCCCCCTATAAACGCACCCTCCCACGCTGCGCGCAGACGCGGCAGGCTGGATTTCGTCAGCGAGCCGGACGGCTCGAAGCACCACACAGGGAGCGACACAGTGGACGCAGTCACCTTTCCCAACGGGCCGATCAGCATGGCGGGCAATCTCTTCACCCCGGCGGACTTCGATCCGTCGAAGAAGTACGCAGCACTCGTGACAGTTCATCCCGGCGGCGGCGTCAAGGAGCAGACCGCCGGCCTCTATGCGGGCAAGTTCGCCGACGAGGGCTTCGTGACCCTCGCCTTCGACGCCTCGTTCCAGGGTGAGAGCGGAGGCGAACCCCATCACCTCGAAGATCCGTACGCCCGCGTCGAAGATGTGCGCGCCGCGGTCGACTACCTGCAGTCACTGGACTACGTCGACTCCGACCGGATCGGCGTGGTCGGCATCTGCGCCGGCGGCGGGTATGCCGTCAACGCAGCGATGACCGATCATCGCGTCAACGCGGTGGCCACCGTCAGCGCGCTGAACATCGGCACCGCCTGGCGGCAGGGCTGGTACGGCCTCGACCACGATTCGGCTGCCGTGCCGATGCTCGACCAGGTGGCACAGCAGCGCACCGCCGAAGCCGAAGGCGGCGACGTCGTGACCGCACCGTATGTGCCGGCCGAACCCGACGGCGACACCCCCTACGATCTCGCGCAGGCCTCCGAGTACTACCTGACCTCGCGTGCCCAGCACCCCAACGCGCAGAACAAGTATCTGCTGTCGGCGAGCATCCCCCGCATCATGGGCTTCGACGCGTTCAACCTCGTCGAGGAACTGTTCACCAAGCCGGTGATCATGGTCGCCGGCAGTGAAGCCGGATCACTCTGGCACTCAACCGAATTGCACGCGAAGCTCAACAGCACCAAGAAGCTGGTCGTGGTCGACGGCGGCACCCACATGGACTTCTACGACGTCGAAAAGTATGTGGATCGCGCGGTGAGCGAGATCAAGCCGTTCCTCGACGAGCATCTGGCGGCGAAGTGAGCGAGCCCTCGGCGGCACAGCGACTCGTCGGTGAGATCACGCCGAAACTGGCCGATCTCACCGACCAGGTCCTGTTCGGAGACG
Source organism: Gordonia sp. NPDC003424 (assembly GCF_053588655.1). Classification (NCBI taxonomy): domain Bacteria; kingdom Bacillati; phylum Actinomycetota; class Actinomycetes; order Mycobacteriales; family Gordoniaceae; genus Gordonia; species Gordonia sp. NPDC003424. The sequence continues at coordinate 112,355 of NZ_JBSFQJ010000007.1, read as the reverse complement.
TCTGGGCGCGCGAGGGACTGCCGCCGCGGGACCGCAGTCTGATCACCGTCGCCGCGTTGATCACGCAGTATCGGCCGGATCAACTGCGGTCGCATCTGAATCGCGCACTCGACAACGGTGTTTCGCGGGAGGAGCTCAGTGAGATCATCACGCATCTGGCGTTCTACGCGGGCTGGCCGAGCGCGGTGAGCGCAGCGGTTATCCTGCAGGAGGTCGTCGCAGCTCGCGGCTGACCGGTTGGTGCAGAGGGGATTTCTTCGTGACGGGTCCGGCGCTCTTCCATCGGACGGTAGACGATGGGCACGAGGTCCTGGTTCCCCAGCCACTCGCGGCGAGTGGTTGGGGATCGGGTCACATGCGGGGTATCGCCACCAGCGGTGCGCTGGCGTTGGCCGTCGAAGAGACCCTGCTGGACCTCGGTGACGATGACTTGCGTCCCGTCCGTTGGACTTTGGACCTGTTCCGGGTGGCCCGAATGCTACCGAGTCTTGTCGATGTCGATGTCGAGATCGTGCGGCGTGGACGTCGGGTGTGTCTGCTCGATGCCACACTGAGTCAGGATGGCCGTCCGGTCGCACGGGCCGGCGCACTGTGCCTGGCGGCGGGTTCCACCGCGGACGGCGTCGTGTGGTCGCCTGCTGTGATACCCGAACCGCCTGCGGCGCAGGGGGTGCAGGCCGGCGGCGCCGAACGTCTCTATCGCAGCGGCTCCGGGCCGTGGGTGCCACCGCGGGACGCACCATACGACGCGGACCGCAAAGCGCTGTGGCAGTTCCCGATCCCGGTGATCGACGATGTCGCCCCGACGCCGTTTCAGATGGCGGCGTGCGCAGCCGACCTGGCAAGCGCCACGACAAATCTCGGCACCAACGGCCTCGAGTACGTCAACGCCGACGCCACGCTCACGATGGGCCGGCTACCGAATGGCCTCGAGGTGGGCCTGCAGGCCACTGATCGTGTCGAACGCGACGGGATCGCCGTGGGTACCGCGCGGATGTTCGACCGCACAGGGGTGTTCGGCACGGTGACCGTCACCGCGTTGGAGAACGCTGCGCACACAGTTAATCTCCGACAGCACGGGCATGGGGTGTGACTGGCCCACGATGTGTTCTGCACGGCCAGTGGCCTCGATGCGTTCACTCGCTGGCGCTCGCTCACTTACTCGACCGACGGGGGGTTGCTCGACCGACGGGGGTTCGTCTCAACCCGCTGATCGAGTAGGCGTATTGCTCGGCCGACGGGGGTTCGTTCTCAACCCGCTGATCGAGTAGGCGTATTGCTCGACCGACGCGGGTCCGTCCTCAACCCGCTGATCGAGTAAGCGTGGCGACGAAGGAGCCGCGCGCATCGAGATCCCTCGCGACGAGGTCTCGATGCGCGCGCTCGCTGGCGCTCGCGGGCTTACTCGACCAGCGAGCCGAAGCGGGGAGTTCGTCGGTGCGTGGGTATCGAAGGGTCGGCGGCGCAATGGCATCAGGGAACGAGTGGCAAGAGGAGATCGTCGACGACGTCACCGCTGTGCTCGAGCTCGAGGACGTGTTTGATGATCGATTCCTGAACCTCGATGCTGACCGGAACCACCGAGTACGGGACGCACATGCGGAACTTGTCGATGAAGTCCTGCTCGCTGAACGGATTGTCGGGGTGGCCCTTGACGTAGATGTGTTCGGTGTCGATGGTCCGGCCGTCACGGAGGGTGGTGTGCATGCGTGCACCCCAATCCGACACGGCAGGAACCTCTTCCGCGGTGATCCTAGTCATCAGCTCCCGAACGTCGTCGCGTGAGCGCGCGGATTCGTCGTAGGAGTCGAGGAACACGTGCTTGTCGAAGGCGGCGGTGGCCACCGCGTACGGCAGGCTGAACTGGCACTCCGGAACCGTGTGCGGATCCCACTTGCGGTCGACGGGTTCGCACACCGCGCGCCACCCCGACGTCGACACCTCGATGTGGATCTTCTCGATGTCGGTGGCGTCGAAGTCGTGGTCGTGCATCTGCTCGATGATGCCGTCGATCGACGAGTGCGAGAAGTAGCAGGCGCTGTAGCCCTTGGTGGTGATCCGGGTCATCTCCCAGCGCTCGCCGAGATCCCGCGTCAACGCCTCCGGGTCCGTCTCCCACTGCGCGGTACGCAGGAAGCCGTTGGGGCCCAGCAGGACCGACTGCCGGGGCCCGGTGATCCCCTTTTGTGCGAGAAGGCATGCGGTGATGGCGGACTGGCAGACCAGACCGTGGTGCACTCGCACCATCAGGGTGGCCGGGGCGTAGATGCCCATGGTGTGCGGCTGGGTCATGGTGCGGGCAATCCCCTGAGCGTTCTCCAGTTGCTCCTGGGTCAGCCCGATCAGCTTGCCGACCGCGGCCACCGCGCCGAAGATATAGTGCCCGCCACAGTCATTGGACTTCACCGCGGTGCTGATGACCTTGTAGGCGGTACCGATGCGGATGAGGATCTCCTGACCGACGACGAGTGCGGCAAGAAAGTCCTTGCCGCTGACCGTGTCCCGGAGCCCGGTCGCCGACAGCAGGCTCGCGACGATGTACTCGCTGATGTGGCCGGCTTCCTCGTGCAGGTCGCCGCAGTCCATGGCGCGCGGCATCGGCCCGATGGCGAGCGCCGCCTCGGCGGCCGGCACCCGCCCGCCGTAGAACGGCAGCGGGGTTTGCTCAACGCCGCCCTTTTCCTTGACGAGTTCCACGATCTCGGGAATGCCGTCCATCCCGGAGCCGCCGATCATCACGCCCATGCCGTCGAGCAGGCTGTGCTTGGCGTGGGCGATCACCTCGTCCGGAAGATCGTCGTAGGTCGTCTCCAACGCCATGCGACACAGCGTGGCCATCGGGTCTTCGGAGTCGTGAATCGCGAACGCGGTCATGGTGTTTCATGGTGTGGTACCTGTCACGCTCGCGGTACCCGATTTCTCGGTCAGCGAGAAGGGATCCTCCCCTTTGATCGGGAAGAGACCCTTCCCGTTGATCGAGTAACGAGGAGCGATAGCGACGAAGTGTATCGAGATCGCATGTGTGGCTTGTGGTCTCGGTCTCGATACGCTCGCTCGCTGGCGCTCGCGGGCTACTCGACCAGCGGTTGGGGGTGTGGTCTCGATACGTTCGCTCGCTGGCGCTCGCGGGCTACTCGACCAGCGGTTGGGGGTGTGGTCTCGATACGTTCGCTCGCTGGCGCTCGCGGGCTACTCGACCAGCGAAACGGGAGGGGCGCTCGCGGGTTGAGAACAGCGCGAGGAAGCGGCCGCTACGTGACCTCGGTCGCGTGGCGAAGGCGATGTTTGAGCAAGGCGACGTCGGGATCGGCAGCATGCCGGGCGCCCGCCCGCACGGCACGCGCGATTCCACGGGCGGTGGTGTGCAGCGCGGGCAGCAGGTCCGTGGGCACGCCCACGTCGTAGGGCTTGGTCACCGACAGCGCGGCCAGCGCGGTGCCGTCCTCACGCAAGATCGGCACGGCAATGCCGGTGGAGTCGGGGTACATCCAGCGGGGGATGATCGCATGAGCCACCCGGCGGGTGTCGTCGACGATGCGCCGCAACTCCGCCCGATCGACCACGGTGTGCGCGGTGAATCGGGTGATCTTGCCGGACTCCAGGATTTCTTCGCGAACCTCGGGCGGGGCGAACGCGATCAGGACAATCCCCGGTGACGACACCAAAGCCGGGAGGCGCACGCCGGGCTGGGTGACGTTGGTGGCGCTGGGACCCCGAGGCGTGAGTGTCTCGACGTTGACCACGTCGTTGCGGTCGAGAACCGAGAGGAGTGTGGGTTCGTCGACGACGGCGAGGAGGTCTTCGAGGTAGGGCAGAGCGATGTCGCGGAGGGTCAGCACCGGCGTCGACCGCGCCGCGATCTCCCACAGCCGCATGCCGATGCGCAGTGTGAAATCCTTGTCCCGCTCCAGGATTCCGGTCCGCACCAACTCGTTGACGATGCGATGCGTGGATGGCATCGGGATGCCGGTGCTGCGCGCCACGCCGGAAGCGGTCAAGGGGCTGCCGGCGGTTTTGACGGCCTCGAGGACCTCGATCACGCGATCGATCATCGATTCGTTGCGTGCCGTCATCGTCACCCTCTCCAGTGAAAACCTAGACAGCATGATAATGCACTATGTATTATTTTGGAATGGTCGCAACCAATGAAACCACCCTGTCGTCCGCGGTCGAGCCCGCCGCCGATGTGCTCAGTCAACTCCTCGACGAACGCTGGAGTTGCCGCGCATTCCAGTCGCGCGAGGTCCCGCGTGAACTTATCGAACGTCTGCTGAGTACCTCGCAGCGGTCGGCCTCCTGGTGTAACACCCAACCCTGGCAGGTAACTGTGACCTCGGGTGAGGCCACCGAACGGCTCCGCACCGCGCTTGGCGAGCACGTGCGCACCCACCCTGAGCAGACCTTCGACTTCCCGGCGCCCGCACAGTACACCGGCGTGTACCGCGATCGTCGTCGCGAGAGCGGCTGGCAGCTCTACGAGGCGGTCGGCGTCGCGCGCGGCGACCGCGAGGCGTCGGCGCGGCAGGCCTTCGAGAACTTCCGCTTCTTCGGTGCACCGCATGTCGCCCTCATCACCACCGATGCCGAGCAGGGCACCTACGGCGCCGTCGATGCCGGCCTCTATGTGGCCACCTTCCTGCTCGTCGCCCGGAGCCTGGGAATCGCGACCATTCCGCAGGCCGCGCTGGCCGGCCGGTCGGACTTCTTCCGCGAGTACTTCCAGATCCCCGACGACCGTAAAGTGTTGGTGGGCATCTCCTTTGGCTACGCCGACGAAGCGCACCCCGCCAACAGCTACCGCACCTCGCGGGCGCCCTTGGACCAAGTCGTCACCTGGGTCGACTGAGGGTTACTCGCAGCAACTCCCTAACCGGGGACGGCGCCGTTAGCCTCGGTGTATGACCTGGAACACACGACAACTCGACCGGATCGGCGATAGCGAAGAACTGCACATCACCAGCTACCGCCAGGACGGTTCGCTGCGTAAATGGATTCCGATCTGGGTGGTCCGCGTCGACGACGACCTCTACATCCGGTCCGCCTACGGTGCTGACGGCGCGTGGTATCGCCATGCGACCGCTGGCACCGCGCGTGTCCAGGTCGGTGACATCGAATCCGATGCGACCCTGGAGAAGGTGACCGACACCCAGCTCAACGACCGGGTCGCTGACGCCTATCGGGCGAAATATCACAATCAGCCGGGCGCGCTGAAGCCCATGCTCGACGCACCGTCCGCGGCGTCCACAGTCCGAATACTCCCTGTCTGAAACTGCAGGTTACGGCGATTTCGATCTATCCGTTGACTCCGCATAATATATTAAGTACTGTGATGGCAGTCATAGGGAACATCAGCCCGTGGCACAGCGAACAGCACAGGTCGCGATCCGTGACCCTCGAAACCTCCGATCATCGATCACCCGAAATATCGTGAAAGAAAGCAGGAATGTCATGAGTGGAGAGCACCTCACCGTCCAGTCGCGCATCGTCGTATCCGGTCTCGACGCCGACGGCAAGTCGACGATCGTCTCCGACGAGAACAGCGTCGTCCGTACCGCCCAGCCCGGGTTCACCGTGAACGAGCTGTGGCAGATCGACACCCTGCCGGCCAAGGTCAACAGCGAATCCACCGTCGGCACCGAGCCCGTCCTCGACCCCCCGAGCGGCGGCCTTGTCGTCCGGATCGCGGTGTTCCCGCCGGACAGCGAGTTCGACGCCGAGGCCTACGCCGCGTCGCTCGACGCCTTCCATGGCGGTGACTCCCACGGCGGCGCCGGTGAAGAGACGGCCGCGGTGTGGCACGAGACCGCCACCGTCGACGTGGTCACCATCATCGAGGGTGAACTGTATGCGGTCACCGAGACCGGCGAGACGCTGCTGAAGCCGGGCGACACCTTCGTCACCCGCGGCGTGAAGCACATCTGGAGCAATCGCACCGAGAAGCCGGTCACGCTCGTCGCGACCATGGTCAGCGGCACGCGCTGAGCGCGGGCACTAGAGGAGGAGCAGAGCAATGCGCGGAGTGGTCTTCAAGGGCGACCGTGAACTCGAGGTCACCGATTTCCCCGACCCGACACCCGGACCCGACGATGTGGTCATCGAGATCAAGGCCTCCGGCCTGTGCGGCAGCGATCTCAAGTTTTACCGTGATCCACCCGGCGCGGCACTGAAGGCGTTGGGCTTCAAGGACTTCGCGTCGCGTGGCATGGACGAGAACCCGGCCATCATCGCCGGCCACGAGCCGTGCGGTGTGGTCGCCGAGATCGGCTCGAATGTCAACCCGCAGAGCTTCACACCGGGTGACCGCGTCATGGTCTTCCACTACGACGGCTGCGGCTACTGCGACCTCTGCCGCACCGGCTGGACGCAGATGTGTGAACAGGGCGCCACCATCTACGGCGCCACCGCGCACGGCGGCCACGCCACCTACATGGTGGTGCCGGCCCGCACCCTGGTCCACATGCCGGAGGGCATCTCCTTCTCGGCGGGTGCGGCCATCGCGTGTGGCACCGGAACCGCGTTCGGCGCACTCAAGCGCGCCGACGTGACCGGCCGTGACACCGTCGCCGTCTTCGGACTTGGTCCCATCGGTCAGTCGACGATCCAGTTCGCCAAGGCCATGGGTGCCGAGGTGATCGCCGTCGACATCGCCGCCGACCGCGTGGCCGCAGCCAAAGGACTGGGTGCGCACCACGTCATCGACTCCAGCAGCACCGACCCCATCGAGGCGATCCGCGAGATCACCGGAGGCAAGGGGGCATCGGTGGCCATCGAAACATCTGGCGCACCAGTCGCCCGCGCCGCGGCCACCCGCGCCCTCGGTGTCTGGGGCCGGATCGCGCTCGTCGGCCTCGGCGGCAACATCGACCTCGACGTGTCGCCCGACATCGTGATCAAGCAGATCTCGATCATCGGCTCCTACACCTTCTCCAATGTGGGGATGGGGGAGTGCGCCCGATTCGTCGCCGCGCACGACATCGACGTCGACGCCGTGTTCACCGACCGCTGGAACATCGAGGACGCCGAAGAGGCCTATAAGGAGTTCGACAAGCAGACGCGCGGCAAGGCCGTCATCGAGTTCTGACCCGATAGCGACCAGGGAACGCGTCGCTGAAATATTCTGTGTGGCAAGGAGAACCTGATGGTGTGGCAAGGCAACTACGACAAGTTGTTCATCGGCGGTAAGTGGATCGATCCCGAATCCGCGGAGACGTTCGCGGTGATCTCACCGTCGACCGAGGAAGTCATTGCGCGGGTGCCGCAGGGCACGACCGCCGACATGGACAAGGCGGTTGCCGCGGCACGCGCGGCGTTCGACCAGGGGCCGTGGCCGCGGATGGCGCTCGACGAGCGAATCGCGGTGCTGCGCAAGCTCAGCGCGAAGCTCGAGGAGAAACAGGACGTCGCCGCCGAACTGGTCAGCGCCGAGATGGGTTGTCCCATCACGCTGTCGACCAAGATGCAGTCGATCGGTCCGCGGATGCTGCTCGACAGCTTCATCGAACTCGCACCGCAGTACCAATGGCGCGACATCCGGCAGTCGATCACCGGCAACGCGCTGGTCACGCGGGAACCGGTCGGGGTGGTCGCGGCCATCGTGCCGTGGAACGCGCCGCTGCTGATCACCATGATCAAGCTGGCGCCGGCGCTGCTCGCCGGCTGCACCATGATCATCAAGCCGACCCCGCAGACACCGCTGGACGCGTACTTCCTCGCCGACCTGCTCGCCGAGGTCGGTCTGCCCGACGGCGTCGTCAACGTGGTGCCCGCCGACCGTGACGTCAGCGAGTATCTCGTTCGTCATCGTGGTGTCGACAAGGTCTCCTTCACCGGTTCGACCGCCGCCGGCCGCCGCATAGGCGCGATCTGCGGCAAGGATCTACGACGGTTCACCCTGGAGTTGGGCGGCAAGTCGGCGGCGGTGCTGCTCGACGACGCCGACCTCGACCTGGCGATCCCGTCGATCCGGGCGCTGTCGCTGCGCAACACCGGTCAGGTGTGCAGCAACAAGACCCGCATCGTCGTCGCCGCCTCACGGCGAGACGAACTGCTCGACCGCCTCGTCGACATGATCGGTTCGATGCCGGTGGGCGATCCGTTCGACCCGGCCACCGAGATCGGTCCGGTCGCCAGTGCGGTGCAGCGTGATCGTGTCGAGGGCTATGTCAACGACGCCAAGGCCGCTGGGCTGAAACTCCTTGTCGGTGGCGGACGTCCGGATGGCCTGGACCGCGGCTTCTATGTGGAGCCGACGATCTTCGCCGACGTCGACCCCAACGCGAAGATCGCGCAGGAAGAGGTGTTCGGTCCGGTGCTGACCGTGCACACCTTCGGCGACGAGAACGAGGCGATCGACATCGCCAACAATTCCGAATACGGGCTCAACGGTTCGGTGTTCACCGCCGACCCCGAACACGCCCTCGCGTTTGCCCGCAACATCCGCACCGGCACAGTCGAATTGAACGGCAGCGGCGTCGGCTTCCATGCCCCGATCGGTGGCTTCAAGAACAGCGGTATCGGCCGCGAAGCCGGACTCGAGGGGTTCGACGCCTACGTCGAACTCAAGTCGTACGGACTGCCGGCCGATCTGCTTGCGAAGCTCACCTAGTCTTGTAGGAGAACACTTTTCATGACCTCCATCGAAGAAGCCGTCGCCCGGCTGGTCGTCGACCTCGACTACGACCAGCTCACTCCCGAGGCGCTCGAGGGCACCCGTCGCCTCATGCAGGATCAGCTCGGCCTGCAGGTCGGCTGCGCCACGCTGCCGTGGAGTCAGGCCGTCGCCGACCTGACTCGACGCACCCACGCGCCGGGTACTGCCCGGGTGGCGCTCTCCGGGGAGGCGATGAGCGCCGGCGACGCCGCATTCGTCAACGCCACCTTTGGCCACAGCTTCGAGTACGACGACGCGCACGCGGCCAGCCTGAGTCACCCTGGCAGCGCGGTCATCTCGGCCGCGCTGGCCGTCGGCGAAGAGATGGGCGCCACCATGCGGGAGGTGATCGAGGGCATCGTCGCCGGTTACGAGGTCTACACCCGCATCGGCACACTCGCCTCTCCGGATCTGCTGCGCCGCGGCTTCCATCCGCACGCGGTGCTCTCCCCGTTCGGCACCGCTGCGGTGGTGGCCAAGATGCGTGGCTTCGACCTGCCGACCACGTTGAACGCACTCGCGATCGCGTTCAGCCACTGCGCCGGCACCACCGAGTACACGTCGTCGGGTGGTTCGATCAAGCGTGTGCACTCGGGCATCGGTGCCCGCAACGGCATCCGCGCCGCGGAGATGGCCGAGGCCGGCATCACCGGGCCGGCCCGATTCCTGGCCGGTGCCAAGGGATTCTTCCAGACCTTTGTCGTGAAGGACCTCTCCGACGAAGACACCGAGTACTTTTCGCTGTTGAGGCCGTACGAGATCGCCGATCCGCTGTTCAAACCATACTGCTGCTGTGCGTTCAACCACGCCTTCATCGACGGCGCGCGTCAGCTCACCGATCGTGCCGCCGACATCGATCACGTCGACCTCGGCATCCGGGAGAGCGGCGATGTCGTCGTCGGCAACAGCAACGTCAATGCCTATGCGCCGCAACAGATCGAGCACCTGCAGTACAGCCTGCCGTTCCAGTTCGCGCTGTCGACGCTGGGTAAGGGCAATGGCTACGAGACCCACCGGCAGTACATGGCGGGCACCCTGGACCTCGGACCCGAGGGCGAGATCGCCCAGTTGGCACAGCGTTTGCGGATTCACGTGGATGCCGAGCTCGACAAGAAGTATCCGACCAAGATGGTCGCCGACATCACCGCGACCTTCACCGACGGCTCCACCGAGCACATCTTTGTCGAGGACTCCGTCGGATCGGCACCCAACCCGATGTCGCAGGAGGATTCGGACGCCAAGTTCCGTGATCTCACGACGACCAACCTCGGGGCGGAGCAGACCGAGGCGCTGCTGGCGGCGATCAAGAACACCGATCCGTCGGTGAAGGCGGCGGATCTGGTGGGGTTGTTGGTGGCTGACTAGACTCAAGGGTCACATTTTCGCCTTTGCGACTCGAGGTCCCGGAGTCATTGCAAGCGCTCATTCGACAGATGGATGCACTCGTGCAATGCTTATTCGAACGTTTCGAAAGTCAGATCGGAACGTTTGAATACATTGCTGGAGGAGAGCCATCGTGAGCACTACGGAGGCTGCGTTCGACTTGCAGTCGCGCACAGTCGTGCCCGAGGAAAACCCTGACGATCTTGCTCCGGTCCTGAGTTTCCTGAAGGCGCATGAACAGCGCTCAGGAAGCATTGCCCGGCCCGGATACGCGCTGGTGGGCGTCGACGAACACGAGCGCATCGAGTTGCCCCCTGCGGTGCATGAGGTGCTCGTGCAAGTAGTCGGCGCGTTGCGGGCCGGTAAGGCAGTCACAATTCGGCCGCAGAGCATGGTGTTGACCACACAGCAAGCGGCCGATCTGCTCGGCGTCAGCCGCCCTACCGTGGTGCGGCTGATCACCAACGGAGACCTCCCGGCCGACCGGGTGGGGAATCGGCACAAGCTGTTGCTCGACGATGTGCTGAGCTATCGCGAGGCTCGACGTCAGCGGCAGTACGAGGCTATCGCCGACACGGCTGTCGACATCGATGCAGATGATTCGCCTGAGACTGTTCGTGCGGCACTGAAGCGTGCCCGGAAAACGGTTGGTGCTCGTCGGCGTGGCGAGGTTGGTTGACACAATCAGGCGGTGTTCGCTGCCGTTCTTGATACCTGTGTGCTCTGGCCGAGTACGCAGCGCGACTTCTTGCTGTCGTTGGCCGTAGACACACTGTACCGGCCGCTGTGGTCTGAGGTGATTCTCGACGAGCTCGAGTATCACGAGGCGGAGAAACTGGTTGACCGGGGGCTGACGTCCACGGAGGCCGACGCACGCGCAGCTGGTTTGCGAGCGGCGATGGAGTTGGCGTTCGACGATGCATGCGTCACCGGGTGGGAGGCCCTCGAGGGATCGTTTGGGTTGCCCGACCGTGACGATGAACATGTTGTGGCGGCCACGGCTTTCGGAGGTGCCGGTGCAATCGTTACTGACAATATCTCCGATTTCCCTCTGGACAAGGTGCCGAGCGCGATTCAGGTTGTCAGACCGGCGCAGTTCGCGGCCGACACCGTCGCGGTTTCTCCGGATCGGGCGCTGAATGCGCTGCGGCAGATGCAGAAGCGGCGCCGCGATCCGCCACAGTCGGTTGAGGATCTCCTCGCGATCCTGGCTCGGCGGTATGGAATGGCTGAGGCTGTGGAGTACTTGGCGTCGGCCATGGGATAAGTCGATTGCGGATGTGGCGATAGTGGGGACGGACGCATCACTTGCCGCGTTCGGTGACGGCCACGAGCGCAAGATGACGGTCCGCCGTCCAGCAGATCAGTCGGCCTCGCTGATCCTTTGTGCGCCCGAGTATCCCGGCATTCGCGAGTTCGGTGAGCGCACGGTGCGCGGCTTGAGGTGATGCGGACAAACGCGCGCTGACAGATTCGGCGGTGAGTATCGGATCAGAGGCGAGTGTGTCGAGAATGCGCAGCAGGACGGCATCGCGTCGTGGCGTCGCCGGATTGACGCCGCGTCCCCGCCGGTACGCAACCAGCTGGTCATAGATCTCGCGGTCGAGCTCAGCGATATCGTCGGCGAGTTGCACCGCAGTGCCCGCAGCCTTCTCGACGGCACGGGCGAATCCGATCACCCAGTCGTCGAGCGCCGGCGGGTCGGCGCGATATGCGGTGAGTCCGGCGATGTAGGCGTCCGTGTTGCCGGCGAAGACGGTGCTAATCGGGATGAGGACGTTTCGCAATGCGTCGGCTCGGTGGAGGATCGTATGGATGAGCGCGCGCCCGGTGCGGCCATTGCCGTCGACAAATGGATGGATCGTTTCGAATTGTGCGTGGGCGATCGCTGCCCTCTCCACGGGGTTTCCTTGTGTGTCCGTGACGAAGCGCGCCAGATCATCCACCAGACGTAGCACCTCGGTCTCCGGTGGCGGTACGAATGCCGCTCGTAACGGTGACCAGCCAGGCCCGCCGACCCAGTTCTGCTCCCGCCGGAGTCCTCGGTTGAGTCGCGGCTCGATGATGTGTTGGAGATCCACGATGTCGTCGGTCGTGATCGTCCGCGCCGACTCGGCCAACTCCGCGACCGCCTTTTCTGTCGCCTGCACGTTCGCGACGACATCGAGCGCCTGCTGCGGCCCCTGGTGCAGGAGTTCGGCGATCGCCAGGCGCTTCGGCGTGACGCGGTTTCCCTCGATCCACGACGACGAGATCGACTCGGAACGAACCAACAAATGGTTGAGGTAGCCGCCGCGTGAACCGATCCGTTCATCAGCACGGGCGAGCACGGTCAGCGCGTCCTCCGCCGCACTCTGTGCCTGAGTGCCAACGATCGGCAGTGCGTCGCCCAATTCGTCTGGCACGTATGCGCGATACCGTCCCGGAGATCGGTCCTTGCGGCTCAGGCCACCTGCATCCTCAGCGCGCCACAGACGCTCGACGTAAACGCCCACCGTCACCTCCTTCCGCATACTATTTCTACTTTAGATGAACTAACCAAGAAATAGATCGCCGACCGACTCGGCTGCCGGCAGCATCGGCGTCAGCCCCGCACGGCGCGATGATGAGCCGACCGAAATGTTCGAGCAACACCCTTGCCAATCGATTATGGATAATATATTCTTTGGTGACCGAGGTCATACAGACACAGGAGTTGAACATGCAGCACAAGCCACTGGACGGGATTCGCATCCTCGAGATCGGTGGATACATCGCGCTCCCGTTCGGCACCTCCATGCTCTGCTCGCTGGGAGCCGAGGTCGTCAAGATAGAGAAGCCCGAGGTGGGCGAGGACTTCCGGCGGCTGCAGAACGACCAGAGCCCGTACTTCCGGCAGTACAACGCCGGCAAGCGCAGCCTCGCCGTCGACCTGAAGAAGCCCGAGGGTGTCGCGCTGGTCAAGGCGCTGATCCCGCATTTCGACGTCGTCCTGGAGAATCTGCGCCCCGGCAAGGCCGACGCACTCGGCCTCGGCCTGGAGGACTGCCGGGCACTGCGCTCCGACGTCGTCTACGGCTCGGTCACCGGCTTCGGCGAGGGCGGCCCACTGGCCAACCGTCCCGCCTACGACACCATCGGCCACGCCTTCGGCGGCCTGTACTCGATCTTCGGCGACGCCGGCCATCCGCAACTCGCCGGCGGCCTGTCCGCCGACCTGGTGACCGGACTCTCGACCGCCACCGGCGTGCTCGCCGCGCTCGTCGGCCGGCTGAAGACCGGCGAGAGCCAGCACGTGCAGACCTCCATCATGGAGGCGGTCAGCACGCTCACCACCGACTCGATCACCCAGGCCTTCGAACTCGGCAAGGACCCCGACCGGCAGAGCCGGCACCCGCAGGCGCAGAACTTCTGCGTGGAGACCTCCACCGGTGAGTTCATCGCCGTGCACCTGTCGTCGTCGCAGAAGTTCTGGCACGCCCTGTGCGCCGCGATGGAGCGCCCCGATCTGACCGAAGACCCGCGATTCGCCATCTACCGGCCCCGTGAGGCCAACTATTTCGAGCTCGTCAAGATCGTCGAAGCCGAGTTCGCCACCCGCTCGTACGCCGAGTGGGAAAAGCGCCTCACCGAACACGACGTGCCGTTCGCCCCGGTCCTCACCGTCAGCGGCTACATCGAGAGCGAGCAGGTGAAGTGGCTCGAGCTCGCCGACATCCAGCCCGACGGCCTTGCCCTGATGCGACCGCCGTGGCGGTTCGACGGCGAACGGCCCGAACGCAATCCGCGGGCACCCCGGGTCGGCGCCGACACCCGCGACGTCGCCCGTGAGGTGTACTCCGAGGAGACCATCGACCAGCTCGTCGCGTCGGGTGTGCTCGACGACGACAGCTCGCAATCCTGAATCGCTTCAATAACTTCCGAGTAAGTCAAGGAGAAATCGTGAATCCCTACCGTTCCATGTTGTTCGTCCCCGGCCACAAGCCCAGCTGGGCCGACAAGGGCATCGCATCGGGTGCCGACGCGGTCATCCTCGACCTCGAGGACTCGGTGCCCGTCGCCGACAAGGACGAAGCCCGGGTCACCGTGGCGGCTACCCTCGACCGCCTGCACAACGACGGCATCCGCGCCGACGTGTGGGTGCGTCCGAACAGCAAGAGCAGTGGCATCCAGGCCCAGGACCTCGAGACCGTGGTCCGCCCCGGACTGGCAGGGCTGTTCCTGCCCAAGGTTTTCGACGCCGAGGAGATCGTCCGGATCGACGCCGTCGTCACCCATCTGGAAGAGGTACGCGGCCTCGAGCCGGGCACCGTCGGACTGATCGTCAGCTACGAGACCGCCGTGTCGATGGCGCACTGCGAGGAGATCGCCGCCGCCAGCCCGCGCGTCTCCAGCCTGCTCGGCGCCACCGGCCCCAGCGCCGACGTCGGCCGCGAACTCGGCTTCGAGTTCACCCCCGGCGGTCTCGAAACCCTGTACCTGCGTAGCCGACTCGTCCTGGCCGCGCGTGCCGCCGGCCTGCACCACCCGGTCGCCGGTGTCTGGCAGGACATCAAAGACCTCGACGGCATGCGGAAGTTCTGCCTGGACAACCGGCAGCTCGGCTACCGCGGCATGGTGTGCATCCACCCCTCGCACATCGCCATCTCCAACGAGGTCTTCACCCCCGAACCTGAGCTGGTCGACCGCTACCGCCGGATGATCGACGCCTTCCGTGAGGCCGAGGCCAAGGGCAGTGCCGCAGTCGATTTCGAGGGGCAGCACATCGACATCGCGCACGTGAAGACCGCCGAGGGTGTCATCGCTCTCGCCGATGCCGTGGGCGCCAACGCCTGAGGCGGCGGTCTCGATGCGCCTCCTCGCTAGCGCTCGTCGGCTTACTCGACCAGCGGAGAAAGATCCTCCGCCGCGAGAGTCGCCCCTTCCGCTGGTCGAGTAAGGGAGGAGCTCGCGACGACCGCATCGAGACCACCTCCAACGCAACGAAGATCCAACCCCCGAAAGGAACAACTATCATGCCCGGTCTGTATTTCGAAGAGTTCGAACCCGGTCAGGTCATCGAGCACGAGGTGCGCCGCACCGTCACCGAGACCGACAACGTGCTGTTCTCGACCATGACGCTCAACATGGCACCGCTGCACCTGGATGCCGAGTACTCGAAGAACTCCATCCACGGTCAGCGCCTGATGAACAGCCTGTTCGTGCACGGCCTGGTCTGCGGCATCTCGATGCACGAGACCACCTACGGAACCACGTTGGGTAACTTGGGTTTCCAGGAGACCAAGTTCCCCAAGCCGGTATTCCACGGCGACACCATCCGCGTGCGCACCGAGATCATCGCGGTCCGCGAATCCAAGAGCCGCGACGACTCCGGCATCGTCACCTTCCGCCACCAGGGCATCAACCAGCGCGACGAGGTCGTCTGCGACACCACCCGCGTCGGCTTGATGATCAAGAAATCCAGCCTGGC
The DNA here is from genome assembly GCF_053588655.1 of Gordonia sp. NPDC003424. NCBI lineage: Bacteria > Bacillati > Actinomycetota > Actinomycetes > Mycobacteriales > Gordoniaceae > Gordonia > Gordonia sp. NPDC003424. Next base: position 96,873 of record NZ_JBSFQJ010000007.1, on the reverse strand, counting down.
GCAGGCACAGCCGGCCTGACCGGCCCCCGACCGCAACGAGTGGAGTGATTCCGACATGGCAGACACCCAGGTGTTATCCACCGACATCGCCTGGACCCCAGACGAATCGGTCAAGCAACGCAGCCGACTGCTGGCCGCACTGCGCAAGTGGGGCTTCGCCGACGACCGCGCGGGATTCGACGAGCTGAACCGGAAGGCGATCGCCGACCCGGAATGGTTCTGGCGTGCTGCCGCAGCGGATCTCGGCGTTGAGTTCACCACCGACTTCTCCGCGGCACTCGACGAGTCCGCCGGCAAGGAGTTCCCGCAGTGGTTCGTCGGCGGCGAGATCAACGTCGCCACGCTCTGCGCGCACCGGCATGCCACCGGCGAGTATGCGGACAAGACCGCGGTGGTCTACGAGGGCGACAGCGGACAGCGTCGCACCCTGACCTTCGCCGAACTCGACACGCAGGTCCGGCGTTTCGCCGCCAACCTGGCCGGACTCGGTGTCGCACAGGGTGACCGGGTGGCATTGTTCATGCCGGTCGTGCCCGAGGCCGTGGTCGCGTTCCTCGCGATCGCCCAGCTCGGCGCGGTCGCGGTGCCGACGTTCAGCGGCTACGCCGCCGATGCCCTGGCCACCCGGCTGCAGGACTCCGAAGCGATCGCGGTGATCACCGCCGACGGCACCACCCGCCGCGGCAAGCAGATCGACATGAAATCCACCGCCGATGCGGCCGTGGCCGATTCACCGTCGGTGCGTTCGGTCGTCGTCATCCGTCACCTCGGAGTCGACGTCCCGATGCAGTCCGGCCGGGACGTCTACTACGACGAGCTGCCGGCCACCCCGGCACCGGTCGAGACGGTAGCGACCGATGCCAACGATCCGCTGTGCATCGTCTACACCTCCGGCACCACCGGACGCCCCAAGGGGATCGTCCACTCCCACGGCGGTTTCGCACTCAAGACGGCCATCGACTTCGCCTACGGCTTCGACGTGCACGACGACGACGTGGTCTGCTGGATCACCGACCTCGGCTGGCTCGTCGGCCCGATGCTGATGACCGGCCCGCTGCAACTCGGTGCGACGATCGTGATGATCGAGGGTCTGCCGACCTATCCGTCGCCGACCCGCATGTGGGATGTGGTCAATCGCAATGGGGTCACCGTGCAGGGCATCGCCCCCACCGCGGCCCGCGCCCTGCGGGCGGCCGGTGACGAGGCCATCGTCGACGTCCCGACGCTGAAATCCTTTGTCTCGACCGGCGAAGCGTGGGACGACCCCACCTGGTGGTGGCTGTTCGACGACTTCGGCAGCAAGCGCCGCGCGATCATCAACTACAGCGGCGGCACCGAAGTCGGTGGCGGCCTCCTGGTCGGCTACCCCTGCTTCCCGGCCGCGGCCGCAGCCTTCAACGGGCCGCTGCCCGGCATCGACACCGCCGTGCTCGACGACAACGGCACGGCGATCGTCGGCGAGATCGGCGAACTGGCCGTCCGCAACACGTTCCCCGGTATGACACACAGCTTCTGGGGTGACCACGACCGCTACCTGGCCACCTATTGGCAACGGTTCGACGGGGTGTGGATTCACGGCGACCTCGCCAGCGTGGACGCCAACGGTATGTGGCGCATCCACGGACGCTCCGACGACACGCTCAAGCTGTCCGGCCGGCGCGTCGGCCCCGCCGAGATCGAAACCGCGGTCCTGCGTGACCCGCGGGTCGCCGAAGTGGCCGTCATCGGGGTGCCCGACGAGATGCGCGGACAACGTGCCGTCGCGTTCGTCGTCCTCAAGAGTGATGCCGACCACGCCGACCTGGAGTCCACCGCAACCGCCAACGCGGGCAAATCTTTTGCCCCGGCCGTGGTGGTTGTGCCGACCCTGCCGAAGACCAAGAACGGCAAGATCATGCGCCGTGCGATCCGCGCCCGCTATCTCGGACAGTCGGCCGGCGACATGTCGTCGCTCGATCCGGCAACACCGCTCGAAGACATTCCGACCCAAACGAATTGAGGAGAGACACCATGACCACCACCGACGACCGCGTCGACGCACCCGAACTGGACCTGATCCGCAGCACCACACGCGAACTGGCCCGCAAGTTCGACTACGACTACTGGCTCGACTGCGACAAGAACCACAAGTACCCGTGGGACTTCGTGAAGGCTTTCGCCGACGGCGGCTGGCTCGGCGCGATGATCCCCGAGGAGTACGGCGGCATCGGACTTGGCCTGCAGGAGGCCGCTGTCATGATGGGTGAGATCTCCGCCTCGGGCGGCGGCATGAGTGGTGGCTCGGCCATCCACTTCTACGTCTTCCCGCCGGCCCCGATCGTGCGCTACGGGTCGGAGGAGATGAAGAAGAAGTACCTCCCCAAGCTGGCCTCGGGTGAGATGCTGACCGCGTTCGGCATCACCGAACCGACTGCCGGCGTGGACACCTCGCGCATCAAGACCAAGGCCACCAAGGTCGACGGCGGCTGGGTCATCAACGGACAGAAGGTGTTCATCACCAACGCGCAGAACGCCCACCGCATCCTGCTGCTGGCGCGTACGTCCCCGCGCGACGACGCCAAGCCGTTGAGCGGCATGACCATCTTCTTCGCCGAGATGGACCGCGAGCACGTCACCGTCCGCGAGATCGACAAGCTCGGCCGCGCCGCGATCGACACCAACGAACTGTTCATCGACAACCTCTTCGTCGCCGACGAGGATGTGGTCGGCGAGGTCGGCAAGGGCTTCTACTACATCATCGACGGCCTCAACCCGGAGCGCATCGTCGTCGCCATGGAGGGCGTCGGCCTCGGCCGCGCCGCCCTGGAGATCGGCACCGAGTACGCCAAGAACCGCGTCGTGTTCGACCGCCCGATCGGCCAGAACCAGGCTGTCGCACATCCGTTGGCCGACTCGTGGATTCGTCTCGAGGCCGCCGAACAGATGGCCATGCACGCGGCGAAGCTGTTCGACGAGAACAAGGACTGCGGTCACGAGGCCGCCGCGGCGAAGTATCTGGGTGCCGAGGCCGGGTTCGAGGCCTGCGACCGCGCATTCTCCACCCTCGGCGGCTACGCCTACGCCAAGGAGTATCACATCGAGCGCTTGTGGCGTGAGGTCCGACTGCTGCGCAACGCCCCGTTCTCGCAGGAGATGGTGCGCAACTACATCTCTCAGCAGGTCCTCGGCCTGCCGCGTTCGTACTGATTCACCCATCAGCCTGCCCGGCGCCCTTCTGCCCCCAGGGGGCGCCGGGCATCTTTCACCCCCCAGGAGACATATCATGACCGGACCGCTGCACGGAGTGCGTGTGCTCGTCCTCGCCGGCATGGGCCCGGTTCCCTACGTGTCGATGCTGTTGGCCGACATGGGTGCCCACGTGGTGCGCGTCATGCGGCCGCCGCACCGCAGCGCACGGGCGCTGAGCCAGACCGATGCGTTGCGTGACGACGCCGATCCGGTCAACCGGCACGTCGAGTCGATCGCCGTTGACCTCAAGGACCCAGCCGGCGTCCAACAGGTCATCGACCTGGCCGCGGCGGCGGACGTCTTCATCGAAGGCTACCGGCCCGGAGTGGTGGAACGTCTCGGCTTGGGCCCGGAGGTACTGCGCGAGCATAACTCTCGGCTCATCTACGTGCGGATGACCGGCTACGGTCAGACCGGCCCGCTGGCTCACGACGCCGGGCACGACATCAACTATGTGGCGCAGACCGGTGCGCTGCACGCGATGGCGCGCCACGGCGAGGCACCGCGCCCGCCGATCAACCTGCTCGGCGACTACGCCGGTGGCGGCATGACCGCAGCCTTCGGAATCGCCTGTGCGCTGGTCGAAGCCAAGACCTCCGGGCAGGGCCAGGTGATCGACGCCGCCATGATCGATGGGGTCGCACTCTTGACCGCCAAACTGCAGGGCCTGCGGGCCGCGGGTCTGTACTCCGACGATCCCGGCACCAACTTCCTGGACTCCGGTGCCCCCTTCTACGACACCTATCGGTGCGCGGACGGCGGCTACATCGCGGTCGGCGCTCTCGAGCCGGACTTCTACCGCGAGTTCATCTCCCGGCTCGGCGTCGACACGTCGGACTGGCCGGCGCAGAACGACCGCGACGGTTGGAACCGATTGCGTGAACTGATCGCCGACGCCGTCAAGCAACGCCCCCGCGACGAGTGGGCGGGCATCTACGCGGGCACCGACTCCTGTGTCACGCCGGTGCTGACCTTCGATGAGGCGGCCGTGTCGCCGCACAACCTGGCGCGCAACATGTATGGCACTGTGGACGGCGTGCTGAACTCGGCGCCGGCCCCCCGGCTGAGCAGGACCCCGGCCCGTGAACCGGCTCGTCCGCCGACAGGTCTCCGGTCTGCCGACGACGTCGCCGCCGACTGGGGACATGCGGACGTCCCGGTGGCCTACTGACCCTCCTACTCGGTAAGGAAACTCGATGAAGAGTTATGACGAGTTCACCACCCTGCAGATCGACCGTCCCTCCGACGGCGTGCTGCGGATCGTGCTGGATGCCCCCAATCTCAATGCGGTCGGCCCGCAGATGCATACCGACCTCACCGACGTGTGGCAGGCGATCGCCAAGGATGACAACACCCGGGTCGTGGTGATCCGTGGTGCGGGGGAGAAGGCGTTTTCCGCGGGCGGCTCATTCGACCTCGTCGAAGAGATGGTCGGCGACTTCGGTTCGCGCAGCCGCGTGATGCGGGAGGCACGAGACCTGGTGCGCAACATCATCGAATGCCCGCAACCGATCATCTCCGCCATCAACGGTCCCGCCGCCGGCGCCGGACTGGTCTGCGCCGTCCTCGCCGACATCTCGGTGGCCGGGCGCAGGGCTAAGATCGTCGACGGCCACGTGCGTCTCGGCGTCGCCGCCGGCGATCATGCCGCCATCGTCTGGCCGATGATGATGAGCATGGCCAAGGCCAAATATCACCTGCTGTGCAACGAGATCCTCACCGGCGAGGAGGCCGAACGCATCGGCATGGTCTCACTCTGCGTCGACGACGATCAGGTGCAGGACAAGGCGATGGAGATCGCCGAGAAGCTCGCCAAGGGCGCGCGCAGCTCCATCCAGTTCACCAAACACTCACTGAACAACTGGTATCGGCAGTCGATGCCACTCTTCGACGCCTCCTGGGGACTCGAGTTCTACGGGTTCGGCGGGCCCGAAGTGGTCGAAGGTGTGGCCTCACATCGGGAGAAGCGGGAGCCGAATTTCCCATGAGTACACGACCTTTGGATGGAATCACCGTCGTCGGCCTGGAACAGGCGATCTCCGCGCCGCTGTGTACCAGGCACCTCGCCGACCTCGGTGCCCGGGTGATCAAGGTGGAGAATCCCGGATTCGGGGACTCCACACGGCATTACGACACCGTCGTCGGCGGCATGTCGGCGCACTTCGTGTGGCTCAACCACGGCAAGGAATCGGTCACCCTCGACCTCAAGGCCGATGCCGACCTCGGGGTGCTCAACCGCATCCTGGAGACCGCCGACGTCATCGTGTCCAACCTCGCACCCGGCGCGCTGGGTCGCCTCGGACTCGGTACTGATGCACTGGCGCAACGATTCCCGCGTCTGATCATCGTCGACATCTCCGGCTACGGCACCGGCGGCCCGTTGGATCACAAGCGTGCCTACGATCTGCTGATCCAATCCGAGGGCGGCTCCTGCGCCATCACCGGAACCCCGGGTCATCCCGCCAAGCCCGGTATCCCCGCCGCCGACATCGGTACTGCGCTCTACGCGTATTCGTCGATCCTCGCCGCACTGTACGACCGCGAAAAGACCGGGCGCGGCACCGTCATCCCGATCGCCATGCTCGACACCGTCGCCGAGATGATGGGCTTCGCGCTCAACGGCTACCTCCACGGCGGCACCGAACCCGAACCGGTCGGTATGGGCTCACCGATGATCGCGCCGTATGGCGCCTACCCGACCGCCGACGATCAGACGGCAGTGCTCGGCACCACCAACGACCGTGAATGGTCAAGGCTCGCAACCATGATCGGCCGCCCCGAACTCGCCGACGACCCGCGCTACGCGCACAACGACGACCGGGTCCGCGAACGTGCCGCTCTCGATGCCGTGGTCGGAGAGTGGTGTGCGCAAAGGAATCTCGCCGACATCCAGAAGCTCGCCGATGAGGCGGGCATCGGAAACGCCCGCTTGAACAATGTCGCCGATCTGGCGCAGCACCCGCAGCTCGCCGAACGCGGTCGCTGGCGCGACATCGGCACCCCATCAGGTCCGGTTCCGGCGCTGAAACACCCTGCTCTGGCACGGGATTGGGAAGTTCGGTCGGGGTCGGTGCCCGCGTTGGGGGAGCACACCGACGCGGTCCGGGCCGAGTTTGGCTGACGTAATGTCAGAACCCACCACAGCCAAGAAGCCGAGCCCGTTCAGCCAACCGAGAGCGGTGTGGGCTGTCGCGTTCGCGTGCGTCATCTCGTTCATGGGCATCGGGTTGGTCGACCCGATCCTGCCCGCCCTCGCCGACGGGCTGAAGGCCTCGCCCAGCGATGTGTCGTTGCTGTTCACCAGCTATCTCGTCGTGACGGCGGTGGCGATGCTGGCGGTCAACTGGGTGTCGAGCCGAATCGGGTCCAAGCAGACACTGGTTCTCGGGTTGGCGCTGATCGTGATCTTCGCCGGCGGCGCGGGATTGATGAACTCGATCGCCGGCGTGATCGGGTTCCGCGCCGGCTGGGGTTTGGGCAACGCACTGTTCATCGCGACCAGCCTGGCGGTCATCGTGGCATCGGCCAAGGGTGGGTTCTCCGGCGCGATCATCCTGTACGAGGCCGCCCTCGGCGTCGGCATCGCCGTCGGGCCTTTGCTCGGTGGCTTCCTGGGATCGATCAGCTGGCGTGGACCATTCTTCGGCGTGTCGGTCCTGATGCTGATCGCGATGATCGCGACGCTGCTTTTCGTCCCGCAGACACCGAAACCGGTCGAGAAAACCCCGTTGTCGGCGCCGATCAAGGCGCTTCGGCACCGCGGCCTCCTCATCATGGGAATCGTTGCACTGCTGTACAACTGGGGATTCTTCACGATGATGGGTTACGCCCCGTACCCGATGAAGCTCACGGCGACCCAACTCGGCCTGGTATTCGGCGGGTGGGGATTGTTCGTCGCGGCCTTCGCGGTCTACTTCGCGCCACGGCTGCAGCGGATGTTCGGAACGGCCCGAGTTCTGGTCGTCAATCTGCTCGGACTCGCGATCGTGATGCTGGCAATCGCGATCGGTATCGACGAGCCCACCGTGGTCATCGTCGCCGTCATCATCAGCGGCGCGTTCATCGGCATCAACAACACCCTGACCACACAGGCCGTCATGATGGTCTCGCCGGTCGACCGCTCGGTGGCGTCGTCGTCGTACGGCTTCCTACGGTTCATCGGCGGCGGAATCGCGCCGTTCGTGGCAGGCAAGCTCGCAGCCGCGACGACCGAGAGCATGGCGTTCGTCCTCGGTGCCGTCGCGTTCGCGATTGCTATCCCGGTGCTCGCGATGGGCTGGCAGTACCTCGAGCGCGCCGAACACCGCGAGGAAGTGCCGGAGCCGGTGAGCGCAACCGTCGAGAAGACCACGGTGGAGAAGGTGGCCGGTTCGCTGCCCGAGGGTGTCCGGCCGATGCTGGTGGCGATCGGTGCGAACGAATCGCGGCACTGGATCGTCGACAAGGCAGCGCAACTCGCCCGGCTGGAGAGCATTCCGCTGGAGATAGTGCACGTCCGGGAGACCCGGATCGTCGGCGATCAGGCGATCGCGCCGGAGACGACCACGAGTGCGCACGCATTGGTCGCCGAGCAACTCGACCGAATCTCTGCGACAACGGATTTGGCGGCACGCGGCCTGGTGCTCTACAGCGTCGGCGACCAAGAGGAATTGGGACGCGTGCTGGCCAAACACATCGATCGTGTGGACGCCCGCGCGATCGCCATCCGACGCAGTGCGGCCGGCGTCGCGATCGTGCGTGGGATGCTGGATCAGCCGGGCGCGGCCTCGTACAACATCGTTTTGCTCGATGAGGGGCTTGCCGAGTTGCCGTTGGTGTGAGAGTGGTGGCGCGTTCCGCAGTGCTACGTACCCTTTGTGACCTTCCCGGTCGCTTCGCGTCGGATGTGAAACTCATTGCGGCAGTAGCACAATCGAAACTCCAACGTCTGTCGACCGGGACAGTCGCGCATCAGAGGTGATGAGGTCAGCATCAAAGAATCTGGCGGTGGCGACATAGAACGCATCAGAGATACGCAGTGACATTCTCAGATCCCATGCTGCGCTGGATATTGGAACACTCTCGGCACGTCGGATCGGAGCTGTCCACACCGCCTTGACCGCGCGCTCGGCCTCCGCGGAACTGATCTGCGATGTCCGCTGGAGTCGCCAGATCGCCGACAACGCTTCCATGTCCAGGATTGTCGGGGCCCAGAGCTCGTAGCCCGACATTGATCGAAGGGCGGCCGCCTGCCGTGCGGACGGCAGTACAGCGTCGACCAGTGCGCTTGCGTCGACGACTCGTCTCATCAATCGCCGGCATCATATTCGTCGCGTACCGCGTCCAGGGCGCCCACGACGTCGATACCGCGTCCCGGCCCTTCGCTGCGGATCGTCGCGGCCCATTCGTCGAACAATGGACGACTCATGTCGTCGCGCAGGAGCTTGGTGACGTACTCAGACATAGACATATGCAGCTTGGCGGAGCGCTCGCTGAGCTGAGCGTGGAGATCGTCCGGCAGGTTGCGGATCTGTAGAGTGCTCACTTCATGATACTAGCATGATCTATGCATGAAAGACCTGCTCAGAGCTCGTGCCGCTCCAGGAACGATTCGATCGCCGAGGCGAACACCTGGTTGTCGTCGCCGGCGACCATGTGGCCGGCGGCGCTGACGTCGGCGACCTCCGCGTGCGGCACCAACTTTCGCATGCTCGCGATACCGGCGTCGCTGACCACGTCTGACTTGCCGCCGCGCACGATCAACGTCGGCACCGCGACCTGTCGGGCCGCGGCAGTCAAGCGTTCAGGGTCGGTGTGGCGGCGGGGTTCGTCGTCGTCGGAGCGGATGAAGTCCGGGTCCCAATGCCAATACCAGCGGCCGTCGACGTGTTGTCGGACGTTTTTGCGTAGGCCGTCGAGGTTTCGGGTTCGTTTGCGTTCCGGGTTGTAAGCGGCCACTGCGTCGGCGACCTCGTCAAGTGTGGCGAAACCGTCGACGTGATCGGTCATGAACTTCTTGATGCGGTCGATACCGGCGGGCTCCACATCGACAACCACATCCACCAACACGAGTGCCGTCCCGATGCCGGGATGTTCGCCGACGGCGCACAGGCTGGTGATGCCGCCGAGTGAGGCGCCCACCAGAATCGGAGGTGCGTCGAGCGTCTTGACGAACCCCAGCAGATCGCCGACGAAGGCGCCGATCGCGTAGTCCTTGTCCGGCGCCCAGTCGCTGTCGCCGTGTCCACGCAGGTCGAGGCTGTACACCTCGTACCCGCGCTCGGCCAGGGCGACCGCACTGCGATCCCACGAGTGCCGGGTCTGCCCGCCGCCGTGCAGCAGCACGATGGGCGAAACATGGTCCGGGGAGCAGTCGCCGACCCATCGATCCCCACAGATCGTGATCCCGTTGACCTCGAAGGAAATATTTTGTGCACTAACGTCGACCATTTGTCGATGATAGGTGTCCCAACGTGGGACGGCTTCACCGCGATGGATCCCAACGACCTGCTCACCCAGTCGTGGGCGTGGCAACGCGGCGACGTGGCCCGCCACACCGGCGGCGACCTGGCCGCCGCACTCGGCCGGATCACCGCCAAGACGTTCGTCATGCCCATCGACGAGGATCAACTGTTCCCGGTTCGGGATTGCGCACCCGAGCAGGAGCTGATCAAGAACAGCGAACTGCGGGTCGTCGAGGACGTCCTCGGTCACCTCGGGCTGTTCGGTGTCGCGCCGACCTACATGGAGCAGATCGATCGGCATCTGGGTGAGTTGCTGGCGATCGAGGTGTGAGAGTCGGTGCCCAACCGCTGGTCGATCTCGATACGGTCGTCGCAAGCTCCTCCCTACTCGATCAGCGGGTATAAGCGGTCGCGTCCATGTTGCTGTCTCGTTTCTCACTCATCGAGAGACTCCGTTCATTCCCTTGTTCTGCACTATGCACAATGTAGCGTGTGATGCAGATCGCAGCCGGAGATGATTCCTCAGCTGCGCGACACAAAGGACAACTGGTGCAGATACGGGTTCGCTCGCCACGAATCATTGTGCGGGACATCGATACTTCCATCGCCTACTACACCGAGGTGCTCGGCTTCACCCTCAGTCGCCGCATGTGCTTCGACAACCCGGACACCCGCGAGGCGGTGCTCCTCGACGACACCGGCTCGACCTCTGTCGTCCTGATGCAGATCGACGGCGGTCCGACGTTCGCCGGTCAGCCGGCGTGGGGGCCGATGATCCTGCTCGTCGACGATGCGGACAAGGCGGCCGCGGAGATCATCGCGAAGGGCCATGAGGTGGCCTTCGGCCCGGTCAGTGTCGGCAACGGTGCCGCAAAGGTTGTCATGGCGGTCGATCCCGACGGGTATCTCATCGAGATCGCCTGGATGAACCCCGAGCGCAGCATGGCTGGTCTCGGGGCCGGCGCCGTCGACGCTGACGGCAAACCCGCGGAGGTGTTCGTGCAGCGACCGCCCGGAGCCCACGCTCACCGCACGATGCGATAACCCGATCCCCACCGAGCAGCAGGAGAAACCCGGTATGTTGACCAATCGTCGTGTCGTCACAGGGCATAACGCCGAGGGTAAGTCGAATATCCTGTTCGACAGTGCAATTGACACCCTTCCCATGGCCTACCCGCCCGTCTCTCTGATCTGGGCCACCGACGGCCTGGTGGCAGACAACGAAACCACCGAGGAGACATGCTCGACACCGCCGAGTGTCGAGTTCTTCAACGAACACCGCGCCAAGTTCTTCTTGATGGAGATGAAGCCCGGCGACGTCTACGACTGGCACCAGACGAACACGATCGACTTCGGGGTCGTCATCAGTGGCACCCTGGTCCTCACCCTCGAAGACGGCGAAGTCGTGCTCGGCCCAGGGGATCTCATGGTCGACCGCGGGGGACGCCACAAGTGGGGAGTCGTCGGTGACGGACCCGCCGTGCTCGCCGCGGTCATCCTGCCCGCCGCCCCCATCCCCGGCGTGTCCGATGTCCAGAACACGCCGGACGTGGGATCGGCTACCCGCTGAGCGTCGTGGCGGTGATCGGCGCGGTCTGGTCCCACGCGTCCATCCGCTGCCGGTAGTGGCGCTGCACGTCGTCGAGACCGTGACCGACATACAGACGCAGCGGTGCGTCGGGTTTGTCCGCGATCTCCTCGATGGCCGCGGCGGCGGCGTCGAGGTTGCCGGGTGTCCAATCATAGAGATCCGGCAACAGCGCGGACGCGGCGTCGTAGTCGGCGATCGGATTCTCCGGGCCGACGGCTGACCCGCCCAATCCGGTTTGGAACACACCAGGTTCGACGATGGTCACCTGGACTCCGAGATGAGCGAGATCTCGCGACAAAGCCTCGCTGAGACCCTCGACCGCGAACTTCGACGCGACGTACGCGTCGAGTCGGGGCACCCCGATCAGGCCGCCACCCGACGAGAAGTTGATGATGTGCCCACGGCGGGCGCTGCGCATCTGCGGGAGGACGGCCTTGATCACCGACGCCAGTCCGACGACGTTGGTCTCGAGCTGCGCACGGAGTTGATCGAGCCCGAGTTCCTCCAGCGTGCCCTGCACGACGTAGCCGGCGACGTTGAGCAGCACGGTGATCGGACCGAGATCGCGCTCGATCCGGGTGACCGTTGCGGCCACCGCGTCGTCGTCGGTGATGTCGAGTGGGTAGACGGTGACGTTGTCCATGTCGCCGAAGCGGGCCGGGGCCTTTGCCGGGGTGCGCATCGTCGCGGCCACCGTCCGGCCGGCGCCGGCGAAGGCGTCGACGAGCGCGGCACCGAATCCCGACGATGCGCCGGTGATGAGGACGGTCCCAGGCGGGTTCACAGGTGCTTACCGAAGAACTCGACGGCCTTGGTGATGGCCTGTTTGGTCGGTTCCGGCTGGTCGTAGAGTTCGTAGTGGGAAACGTCGGGCAGCACCAACAGTTCCTTGTCCTTCGACGCGGCTCGCCCATAGATCTCCTGACCGTCGCGGTAGGCGCCGAATCCGCCTGGCTTGTCACCGATCACGACGAGGATGGGCTGGGTCAGCAACTGTTCGGCGTGGCTGAAGGCGTCCCAGCTCATGGCGGCGGGCCTCCGCGAGAAGGCGGCGCTGGTGGCTCCGCCGGGCTGCTGCCCGCGTGGCGTCTTGTAGTAGTCGGTGGCCTCGAGGACGTCGATGTCGTTGATCCCGTTGGCTTTTGCGGTATCGACGGATTTCGGGAGGAGATCGTCGATGCGTGCCTGCTCGCCGCGGGCCTCGGCGGTCCGTTGCCGGCTCATCGCCTCCATGGCGCCGATCGGGTCGTAACCGCTGAACGACTCGCGGGACAACCGCCCGAAGTTGACACCGGTGATGCTGGTGACGGCCTTGATTCGACGGTCGGTCGTGGTCGCGCTGATCGAGTAGCCGCCTCCGCCGCAGACGCCGAGCACGCCGATCCGTTCGTCGTCGACGAACGGCAGCGTGACGAGATGATCGATGGCCACGCGGATGTCCTCGACACGCTGGGTCGGGTCCTCGACCAGGCGGGGCTCGCCGCCGCTCTGTCCCTGGTAACTGGCGTCGAAGGCCAAGACGACATAGCCGTTCTCGGCGAGGGCCTGTCCGTAGATGTTGCCGGAGGTCTGCTCCTTGCAGCTGCCGATCGGGTGGACGCTCACGATGGCCGGGTACGATCCGGAGCTGTCGAAACCGTCCGGCAGGTAGAGGTCACCGGCGATGTCCCACGCCATACCGGGCGAGCGAAAGTTCTTGTGTTCGATGGTTACTGTCATGTCTTCAGGCAACCACTCACCGGCTGTCCGAACCAGGTGCCAGCTATAGGGGTATCGGCAGTAGCCGGATACGGTCGTCGTCGGTATTCTGTCGCGCGGAAGTTGCTGCGTCCCGTCGAAGGGTCGAAAGGGAGTAGCCTACTGGGAGGTCACCCGCTCGACCAGCGCCACCTTCACGTGATCCGGTCGCTGCAGAGTGCCGTCCGGCACGAGTTCCACAATCGTCTTGACGTTCAAGGCCGAACGGACACGGGACTCGATCGTCTGCTTGAGTTCCGCCTGGCCGGCGTCGTCAATCCCATCGGAATATTCGACGATAAGCGGTAGCGGGCGCTGCGTCGAGTGCCCTTCGAAATCGGCGCGAATCCGCATCTCACCGGTCGTTTCCGGCCGCATCTCGACGATGAGTTCCTTGACCGCGGACGGGAAGAGGTTGATGCCGCGGACGATCAGCATGTCGTCGGTGCGACCGACGCAGCGGACCGTGTATCCGGTGCGGCCGCAGGCGCATTCGGTGCCGGTGACCACCACATGGTCGCGGGTGCGAAAGCGCAGCAACGGCGACGCCTGGCGTTGGAGGGCGGTGTAGACCAACTCGCCGGTCGCGCCCTCGACCGGGGCGAGCACCTCACCGGAGTCCGGGTTGATCAGTTCGGCCACCATGAGATCGGGTGATAGGAAATGCATGCCGTTGCCGACCTCGCACTCACCCCAATACGTGCAGGCGATGTCGGTGCCGCCCAGCATCTCTCGCGACGTCGCACCCCACAGTGCCTCGATGCGGTCACGCACCGCGGGCAGACCGCCGCCGGGCTCGCCACCGACGCTGATCGCCCGCACGCCGAGTTCGTCGGCCGCCCGCCCCACAATCGTCGGCGCCTGTTCGGCCAGGTGGATCAGGAAGTTGGGGGTACCGATCATGGCATTCGGGCGTTGGTCGGCCTGCACCCGCAGGAGCCGATCGGTGCCGGCCTCGGCGCCGATGGGGATGTCGACGATGCCCATGTACTGCAGGATCTGGATGACCGGCAGCCCGCCGACGAATCCCTTGCTCATACCGAATGCGTGGAGCAGTCGATCGCCGGGCCGAAAGCCGTTGGCGTACAGGGCACGCGCCCCGAGTTCACACCAAGTCGTGATGTCGCTGCGGGTCAGGCCGACGTAGCTCGGGCTGCCGGTGGTGCCCGACGACGCCTGGATCTGCACGATGTCGGCGGCGTCGGCCGCGACATGAGCGCCCAATGGCGGTGTGGCCGCGAGACTGTCGCGGAGCTCCTGTTTCTCGGTGAACGGCAGGTCGGCGAGATCCTCGACGGTACGGACCTTGCCGGCGTCGACGCCGTGCTCGGCGAACTTGGTCCGGTAGAAGTCGCTGTGTGCATTGAGATAGTCGAGTTGCTCACGGAGGCGGGCGTTCTGGATCTGCGCGGCGTCGGCGGGCGAGGCGCCCTCGATCTCGCTCCACCAGGTAGCGGAGAAGGGTTTCATGGCGCCGTCCTTTCGGGATAGCTGAATCGGACGAAGCGTCGAAACGACTCGTACACCGTCGAATAGTGTGTCTCGTCCGGGACGACAGAACTCGAGAGACGCACGTGCCGCGATGGATTGCGCGCTGCGTCGTCGAGGAATCGCACAGTGTTGGAGGCGAGGATGCGATAGAGCTCGTAGGGCCCGGTCATCTCGAGTTCGCTGAGCGTGACGTAGAGGTCGAGTGGCCGGTCGGCGGCCAGGGCTCGCCACCGCTGCGTGATGGTGCTGTCGTCGGTGATCAGCGCTGGGCTTGCGGCGCAATAGGTCTCGAACAGCGCGCTGCCCGAGGTGAGTGCGTACAGGCTGAAGAGGCCGCCGAAGGAGTGGCCGAACAGCCCTATCTGTCGGGGGCTCACCGCGAATCGGTGCGCGATGTCCGGGTGGAGTTCCTGCTCCAGAAACTCCAGAAACCGATCCGCGCGTCCGTGCCGTGCCTGGTCCATGAACCGGGCAACACCCTCGGCCCCACCGAGTGCCTGGGCATACGACGGTGTCCGGACATGGCGTTCCAGCGCGGCCGGCACCGGCTCATCCGGTGGCACGAAGTCGCGGTTGCGGCGAGTCAGCGACGCAGCGAAGTCGTTGTCGGCGTAGCCGATTGTCACGAGTACGAATGGCGCGACGGGGCGGAGTCGATCACCCATGAGGGACATGGCCGCAGCCGTCGTCGATGCGGAGTTGGTGTGCGCATCGGCAGCATAGATGACCGGCAGATCGCCCCGGCGGCGCGCGGGTGCGGTGACAGCGATGGAGAAGCTGTCACCGACCGCGCGACTGTCGAACAGGAAGTGCTCGGTGGTGAAACCCAGCGAGTGGCCGACGATGTCGGCGCCGGTGGCGGCCGTCATCGTCGGATCACCCACTCACTCATCTCACCACTGAAGCATAATATTTAATTTGCCGCAAGGGTGCGATCGTGGCCGATGTCCTCCTTCAGACGGGCACGACCTCAATCGTGTTGCGACGCACCGGTTCGGTGGACATGGTGACCGCAGCTTCGCTGCCCGCGTACTTCGACAGATAACTCTGGTCGACCGCGGGATTCGTGGCGTCGTCCTGACCGTGAGCCGTCACCCTGACCTGCAACTCGTGTGTTGGACTGCGCCGGACGGGTCGGAGTCACATGAGCGGCTGCAGGCGTTGGCTGAGACGGTGCGCGAGCGGTGATGCGAGATAGTGCGACGGCGTCCACCGCGCAGCGATCTGCGTCACTATGCTTAGTGCATTATGTGATCCGACGATCTGCTGTTCGTGCCTCAACGAGGTGGGGACGCGGTTCGACTGGAACTAGTGGAGGTCAACCATGTACGACAGTTCGGTAGACGCATTGGTCAGTGATCTGATCGAACCGGGTTGTCTGCTCATCGACGGCCGGTGGACTGCTCCGAGGTCAGACGCGACGATCGCGGTCGTCGACCCGGCAACGGGCCTCGAGGTCGGTCGGATCCCCGACGGTGTCGCCGGCGACGTCGATGACGCCGTCGAGGCGGCCCGCCGCGCCTTCGACGATCAGCGGTGGCGCGGGCTGTCCGGAGCAGACCGCGGCCGACTGCTGTGGCGGGTTGCCGACCACCTCGAAGCCAACACCGATGAACTCGTCCGTCTGGAGACCACCGACGTCGGCATGCCGGTGTCGCAGGCGCGACTCATGCTCGGGGAGGCGGTCAAACAGTTCCGGTACTTCGCGGGCTGGGCCGACAAGATCGACGGCCGCAGCGTCGATGTCGGCTCGAACGATCTACGGTTCCTCGGCTACACGCTGCGTGAGCCCGTCGGGGTTGTCGGAATGATCGTGCCGTGGAACGCGCCGATGATCGCGATCGCGCAGAAGTTGGCGCCGGCGTTGGCCGCGGGGTGCTCGTGTGTGCTCAAGCCGTCGGAGGAAGCGTCGTTGAGTGCGTTGGCGATCGGGCGGGTCCTGCTCGACGCCGGGATTCCGGATGGGGTCGTCAACGTGGTCATCGGTCGCGGTGAGGTGGGGGCGGCAATCGCTGCGCATCCCGACATCGACAAGGTCAGCTTCACCGGCTCCACGGCGGTCGGGCGTCGCATCGTCGAGGCAGCAGCGGGGAACCTGAAGAAGTTGTCCCTCGAGCTCGGCGGTAAGTCACCGGTCATCGTGCTTCCGGATGCCGATGTGGCGCAGGCGATCCCCGGCATCTCGATCGGCATGTTCTGGAACAGTGGCCAGATCTGCACGGCCGGTACGCGTCTCTACGTTCATGCCGACGTCTATGACGATCTCGTTGCCGGGGTGGCCGAACACAGCGCGGCGTTCACCGTTGGTCGTGCCACCGATCCCGACGTCGACCTCGGACCTTTGATCTCCCAGCGCCAGCTTGATCGCGTATCGGGGTACGTGCAGAGTGGAATCGATTCGGGGGCCAAGGTTCTCACCGGCGGGCAGCGGCTGGGCGATGAGGGGTACTTTTACCCGCCCACGGTCCTGGCCGACGTCGATGAGTCGATGGCGGTGGTGCGTGAGGAGATCTTCGGCCCTGTGCTCGGGGCGATCCGGTTCTCCGATATCGGCGACGCCATCCGCCAGGCCAACGACTCCGAGTACGGTCTGGCCGGCAGCATCTGGACACGTGATGTCGGACAAGCGCATTCGATCGCGCGACAACTGAGGACCGGGCGTATCGGAATCAACGTCCACCGGGCGGGCGGGGTGCAGATGCCGGTCGGCGGTTACCGCCAGTCCGGGTGGGGACGCGAGAATGGACCGAATGCGCTCGAGGAGTACTTGGAGACGAAATCGGTGGTGACGGCGCTCGGTTGAGTCGTCGTCAAGTTCTGGCCGCACTTTCAGTGTCTGGCCGCACGTCTGACCCCAAGCCGGAAGCCGCAGGTGCGGCCAGAACCGAAACCAGACCCCTCAGGCCGACGTCTCCACATCGTCGGCCCACACACCCTGCTTCTCGAGCATCGCGACGAGTTCGTCGGCGCCGGACATGATGTGGTCGCGCATGAGGGCCGCGGCCGGCTTGGCGCGTCGCTTGCGCATGGCCTCGAGGATCTCCGGATGTGCGTGCATTGTGTCGTCGCTGTGGCCTTCGATCTCGTTGTAGAAGCGATTCGGCAGCTGCTTGACGATGCTGCGCAGCATCAGCGCCAACCGGCGCGAATTCGCGGCCAGATTGATCGTCCGGTGGAACTCGTGGCCGAGGGACACGATGGTGTCCGAGTCGGCCTTGTTGCGCACGGCCTCCTGGTGCTTGAGCATGACCTCTTCGAGGTAGTCCAACTGTGCGGTGCTGATCTGTTTGGCGGCGCGGCCGCAGAGCTCGGCGGCCAGTTCGGCCTGGGCCCAGAAGATATCCCGGACGTCCTGGCGACTGAACGCGGCGACGACAAATCCGCGGCGGGGCACCAGCTCCACGAAACCTTCGCCGCTCAGGAGTAAGAGCCCTTCGCGTACGGGCGTGTTGCTGACCCCGACCGCCTCGGCGATCGGTTCGGTCCGCAGGAAGTCGCCCGGTTTCACCCGCCCGGAGATGATGAGCTCGCGCACGTATCCGGCGACGTCCTCGGAAAGCTGCTGCTTGGGCGCGCCGACTCGCGGCAGTGATCCAGCCGAGAATGATTGCGTCGTCACAACCGGTCCTTTCAGCATCAAGTTCCGTACATTATGCCGCATTGCGCTCTCCTGAGACGGTCGGCGAGCTGTGAATCGGCCTGATGCCAACCCTCCGTGGATAGTATATTGTGCATTAGCTCACAGGGGAAGCGTCAGTTCTCGAATCCAACGACGGAAGGCCCACGAATGATCGACGCGGTGCTCGATCTCGAGCGGGTCGACGACGTCGGGTTGGCTGACGGCGGTGTCTACTATCAGCGCGGCAGCATCGTGAGAACGATCTTCCCGACTCCCTGAGCAGATCGCAAACGGGTGGTCACCTGCTGATGTTCGGTGACGTCGACGGTGCGGTCGATGACGGGGCGGATCATCCCGCGCGTGACCGCTGGGACGATCTCCGGTAGCAAACCTTCGATGATGCCGGCCATTTCGAGGTCACGGGTGAATCCGAACGACACACCGTGGACGGTGAGATGGCGGTAGGAGAGGTGGTCCAGATTGATGGTCGAGGTCGGTCCGGCCAGCCGCCCGATGTTGACCACATGCCCGTCATGAGCGGTCGCGGGTAGGCACTGGGCGAAGGTCTCACCGGCGACGTGATCCAGGACGATATCGACACCGCGCTGCTCCGTCGCGGCCAGAACCGCGTCGGTGAGGTCCTGCTCGCCGGTGACAATCACGGTGTCCGCCCCGGCGTGCGAGATCGCTGCACGCTTCGCGGCAGTTCGGGTGGTGGCGATGACCTGTGATGCACCAAGGGCTTTCGCCATCTGAACCCCGATCAAACCGATACTGCTGGAGGCGCCGGTGATCAAGACCGACTGCCCGCGCCGGAAACCGGCCACGGTCAGCGCCCCGTGTTCGGTGAGCAGACCGGTCGGCAGCGCACATGCGACTGATGCGTCGAGTCCTGGGGGCACGGGCAGGACGAATCGGCTATCCGCGACGACATAGTCGGCGAAGGAGGCAGGAATCGAACCCATTACCTCCTCGCCCACCCGCCAATCACGCACACCGGCCCCCAGCGCGACGACGGTACCGGCGTACTCGAATCCGGCGATGTACTCCTGGCCGCTTCCGCCGCGGGTCGGATCGGCACCGACGAGCATCGGTAGGTCGGCGTTGTTGGTCGCCACGGCCGCGGTGCGAATAAGGACTTCACCGGGGCCAGGTTGCGGAATGCTTGTTTCAGCGAGCACCCAGTGGGGTCCGCGACCGCCCATGAGCGCGCGCATCGTGTCAGCCATTGATGACTTCCTCCTCGTCATTGCAGCGTACGTGCTGCTCGTTGGTTCGTCACCGGATTTCGTCTCGTCAGCGATTCTACGAAGCCGGTGGATTGATGAATCATCCTGCTGCGAAGCAGATCTGAACCCGGGGCGTTGACAAGCACATAATATATTAAGTACCGTTGAGGCATCGCTAGGTCTGTCAACAGGCGTCCGGACGTCCGCGATCGTACTGACTGTTGTGAAATGAGAGAAGGCACGAGATGGATGTGGGCTTCGATGGCAAGGTTGCCGTGGTCACCGGCGCGACCGGTGGGATGGGAAGCGAGGTCTGTCGGCGCCTGGAGGCGGCAGGAGCGGCTGTGGTCGGTATCGACGTCACCGCCACGTCGGACGCAGCGCAGACCGTGGTCCAGTGCGACATCGCCAACCCGGCAGCGGTGCGTGAGGCCGCGTCGAACATCATCAAAGATGCTGGGCGCGTTGACTTCCTGGTGAACGCGGCAGGAGTGGTCAGTACGACCCGGCCCGTCGAGACCATCTCCGACGACGAATGGAACCTCCTGTTCGGCGTCAACGTCAATGGCGCCTTCCACTGGATTCGCGAGGTGGTGCCGGGAATGAAGGAACGCGAGTTCGGCAAGATCGTCAATGTCTCGTCGCGCGCGGGCCGGACACTGGCGAACTTCGCCGGGGCGCACTACTCGGCGTCCAAGGCCGCGATTCTCGGTCTGACTCGGCAGGTCGCACTCGAGGTCGCGCCCCACAACGTATACGTGAATGCGATAGCGCCGGGACTCGTGAACACCCCCATGCTGTCGGGATCGGTCGAGGAAGCCCGCGTCGAGGAGTTCAGACAGCAGACTCCGCTTCGACGAATCGGAACGCCGACCAACATCGCCGATCTCGTCCTGTTCCTCCTGTCGCCGGCGTCTGACTACATCACCGGCGCGACAGTCGATATCAACGGTGGAGATCTCATTCTCTGACCTGGTAACGATCTCCGGCCGTCGTCAGTGCCTCGACCGGGCGCGCAACGCCGCGGTCTCTGGCGCGTCCACGGTGAGTGACTCCGGATCCGTCGAACCGAACTGCAGCCGCCGTGCGGCCGTTCCGGCTGTATGCACCCCAATCACCTCTTCCGGGGTTACGGCGTGGCGCCCACCATCACCGTCGCGATGAGGACGGGTTCGTCCGTGCGATTGCGCCACGCGTGGACGGTCCCGCGCTGGACCAGGCTGTCGCCGGGATGCAACACCACTTCCTCGGTCTCGAGCACGGCGATCAGCTCGCCACGGATCACGGTGACCACATCGACCGTGGCGGTCGCGTGCCCGCCGACCAGACCCGAGGCGCCGCCCGCCACGGCGGCCTCGCCGTAGGTCTGTGCCATGGTACGGGCGTACTCGTCGGGATCCATGTTGTCGTTCGGGGCCACCCAGCACAGCCGATAGACGAGGCCGCCGAGCGGTGGCGCCGCCACGCCCTCGCTCAAGCCGTCCTCGTCGCCCATCGACGGTGGCAGCGACGACATTCGCCAGATGTCCATGACCTGAGAACCGTCGGGTCGTGGTGCCACCGTGTCGGTGGCCGCGTCGGAGACGACCGTCGACCGTCCCTGGCCGTCGGTACCGGTCACCACCCGACGCACCACGGGGAGCTGCTGAGTCATGCGTTCTCACAACCGTTCTGGGTGTCGTTCTCGGAATCCAGTTGGGCCAGAACACCGCCGGCCACCCGGAAGGCGGACATGCCGGCGGGCATGCCGGCATACACCGCGGCCTGCAAGAGTGCTTCCCGGATCTCGGTCCGGGTAGCCCCGTTGGTGACTGCCGCGCGCACGTGGCCGGCGAGTTCACTCTCGCGGCCGAGTGCGGCCAGTATGCCCAGATTGATCAGGCTACGCTCGCGGCGGGTGAGACCGGGCCGCGACCAGATTGCCCCCCAGGCATGTTCGGTGACGAGCTCCTGCATCGGCAGACTGAAGTCGTCGGCCGTGCTGAACGCGGCGTCGACGTACTCGTCTCCGACGATCTCGCGGCGAATCCGCAGGCCGTCCTCGAAATGCCTTCCGCGGGCAGAATCATCGAGTTCGTGAAGCGCTGCGTGACCGTGGTCCGTGTTCTCGGGGCTCAAGCCCATCAGTCTTCTCATTCCAGTCGCAGAAGCTTCTCGCGGGATGAAACGGGGCCACCGGAGCGGTGGATGTGTCCCACGCCACATCTACTATATATCATGCACTATTCTTGCAAGGGCTCCTTGTGACGGGTTCTCGTCACGACGCGAGCAATGCACGGGGTCCCGCTGAGGTGGTTTACGTGGCCGGTCGTAGCCTGGTTGATCGCGGCGGTCCAGGCGGGGTATCGGCTAGCCCCGGAAATGAAGGGACACAATCTAGTTACGGTAGGCGCGCTCCGCGCCGTACTGATCCGGCGTGACCGCTTCCAGCCAGGTGGTTTCCGGGGTGTCGGTGCCATCGCCCTCCCAGATGGCGATGTGTTCCATGAACTGCTCCTCGGTCGCGCCGTGCCAGTGTTCCTCGCCGGGCGGGCAGGTGATCGTCTCGCCCGGGCGGGCGGCGAACACGACGCCGTCGCGGGTGCCCACCAACGCGGTGCCGGCGACGACGTGCAGCGTCTGCCCCATGATGTGGTGGTGCCAGAAGGTGTGCGCGCCCGGCGAGAACCGGACCAGATTGGTACGAACGCGTGAGGGCTCGGCGCCCGCGTAGATGACGTTGAACCAGACGTCGCCGGTGAACATGGTGTCTGGTCCCTTGGCGGTGGGGGCGGGGGTGATGAATTCCATTGTCTCAGTTCTCCTGATCGGTGGTGGTTGTCTCGAAGAGGTTCTTCGCGACGGTCATGGCGGACATCCCGTTCGGCCAGCCGGTGTAGAAGGAAAGGTGCAGGATTGCTTCCTTGAGTTCGTCCTCGGTGACGCCGTTCTGTCGCGCGAAGTCGAGATGGAAGGTGAGCTGTTCCGGCTTGCCCATGGCGATCAGCGCGGCAACCGTGATCAGGCTGCGGTGATGTTTGGACAATCCCTCACGTTCCCAGACCTCGTCGAACAGGACCCGGTCGGTGTAGTGGACCATCCCCGGTGCGAAATCACCGAAGGTGCGTTGTCCGCCTGTCCATCCGGATTGCTTGTCATCGGTCATGGTGTTTCTCCTTCTCTGTGGTCGGCGCGCCTATGCGCAGTGCCGCCTGGATGACGCCGGCTCTTCTTCGGTCGCCGTCTGATTCGTTGTCGGTCTCGGTGATCATGCGGGCGACCTGGGGCATCGCCGCCCAATATCCGGCCAACGAGACCAGCAGGATGTGCAGCACGTCGGCCGGGATCGCATCGTCGAGCACGCCCGCCGCCTGCCCCTGGGCGAACGCCGCCGTCGTCTGCCGGTAGCCGGCCCGCCGCAATGACTCGTCGGGGACCTCTGCGGTATAGGTGAGGCCCTCCCACAGGAGTAGTCGGATGAGTTCCGGATGTACCCGGTGATAGTCGAACAGCCTGCCGGCGAAGGCGCCGACCGATTCCGGTGTGGTGAACTCGATGGGCACCTCGTCGACCACCGCCGCCAATGCGTCGCGGAGTACGCGTGCGAACAGTTCCGGCTTTCCGCCGAAGTAGTTGTAGATGCGCTCCTTGTTCACCCCGGCGGTCTTCGCTATGCGTTCGATAGTGGTCCCATCGGGTCCGTGTGCCGCGAATTGCGTTGTTGCAGCGTCCAGTATCCGTTGTTTGGTTGCTTCAGTGTCCCAGGCCATCCGTGTTCTCACCGCGATCCGATCAAGGGGTTGCCTCTTGGCTGAATCGAGCATAGCATAACTCCAACGGAAGCGTTGGAACATAATACTTAATGTTAACGAAGGACCGACAGTGAATGATGTGACAGTCGACGCGCCGCAGGCCCGAGGCATCTCGCGCGGAATGACCCTGCTGTTCGCCTTCGCCGGCGGTGCCGCGGTAGGGAATCTGTACTGGGCGCAGCCGCTGCTCGACTCGATCGCCGAGTCGTTCGGAACGACGGTGGGCGTCGCATCCCTGGTCGTGACCGCAACCCAGGTGGGTTATGCGTGCGGAATCTTCTTCCTGGTTCCCCTCGGCGACGTCGTCAACCGGAAACGGGTGATTCCGGTGCTGCTGCTGTCGACCGCAGCAGCGCTCGTCGCCACCGGGGTGTCGCCGACATTTCCCGCTCTGATCGCGGCCGTTTCGGTACTGGGGGTGACGACGGTCGCCGGACAGTTCCTCACCCCGCTGGCCGGCGATCTCGCATCGGATGAACAGCGCGGACGCGTACTCACCTCGGTCGCATCGGGCTTGATGCTCGGCCTGTTGTTGGCGCGGGCGATCAGTGGCATCGTCGCCGATCTGTTCGGTTGGCGGGTCATCTATTTCGGAGCTGCCGCCCTCGCCGTGGTACTGGCCGCGGCGTTGTGGAGATTGCTCCCGGAGACCGCGCCACGGGCACGGGTGCGGTACGGCACGCTGTTGGTGTCCACGCTACGGACCGTTGCCGACCATGCGCAGGTGCGCGTGATGATGCTGCTCGGTGCACTGACGATGTGTGTGTTCACGATGTTCTGGACCGGCTTGACCTTCCTGCTTTCAGCGGCTCCATACTCGTACTCCACTGGCACGATCGGACTTGTCAGCCTGGTCGGTGTCGGCGGGGCGGTGGCGGCGCAACAGTCGGGGCGACTCTACGATCGCGGGCTCTCGCTGGTGGGAATCGGTGCAGGGTTTCTGACGGCGCTGATTGCGTTGGTGCTCTTTGCTTTCGGGAAAGGTTCGATCGTCGCCGTGCTCGTGGTGATCGCGCTGTTCTCGGTCGGCTCGCAGGTGGTGCAGGTGCTGATCCAGGCGCGGATGCTGTCGGTCGATCCGCAGGCGAGGAGCCGGCTGAACACGGTCTTCATCGTCGCCAACTTCATCGGTGGAGCCATCGGCGGGGCACTGGCGGGCGGGTTCTGGCAGTGGGGCGGTTCCGCTGTCCTGATCGTCGCCGAGGTGGGAGTGGTCCTCGTGGCGATTCTCGTGTGGTTCACGCAGTGGCGGCAGCGGCGATCGGTATAGCCAGCCTCTTCCCGAAGGCCATAGAATATATTATGCTTGACCACGTCCGCGCGTCATGTCGACTCGCTTGCCGTGCTTGTCTCAAGGAGAATCGTCATGGATGACACCATCATCGAGCGTCTCGCTCGGTTCAGTGCGGAGACCGCACTCGCCGATGTGCCGGAAGATGTTGTGCACGAATCGAAGCGACTGCTGTTGGACTCGATCGGCGTGGCCGTCGCGGGTACCCGGCATCCCAAGGGCGAGATCGGAATCCGATTCGGTCTGCGCACCGGCGGTACCGCTCCCGAAGCGACGATCATCGGTACAGGTGAACGGGCGTCGATCTTCGGGGCTGCGTTCGCGAACGGCGAGTTGATCAACGCCCTCGACATGGACGCCGTGCTGCCACCCGGACACGTCACCCCGTACACGCTGCCCGGCGCCCTGGCGGCCGCGGAGTATTCCGGAGCGAGCGGAGCCGAGCTCCTCGTGGCGATCGCCGTCTCGCACGAGATGAGCTACCGACTGGGCAAAGCCGTTGACTACGTGCGTGATCGAAAAGCGGACGGCACTGTTGGGCTGGCGCCCGTCATCGGATACAGCCTCACCACCTTCGGCGCCACCGCAGCGATCCAGCGTCTACTCGGGCATCAGCAACAGACGATCGTCGACGGTCTGGGGATAGCGGGAATCACCGCCCCGGTGAACAGTCAGCGAGAGTGGTTCGCGCATGCACCGAGCTCGACGTTGAAGTACCTGAGCGCGGGCGTGCTCGCACAGCAGGCCATGAACTCTGCCCACCTCGCCGAGTACGGACACCGCGGCGACAAATGGGTGCTCGACGATCACGAGTTCGGGTTCCGGCGTTTCATCGGTACCTCGCGGTGGGAGCCGGCGGGCATCACCGACGGGCTCGGCGAGAAGTGGGGGTTCCCGGGTGAGACGAGTTATAAGCCGTACCCGCACTGCCGGATTCTGCATGCGCCGCTGGACGCCCTGACATCGATCGTCGCCGAGCACGGAATCCGGCCCGAGGCCATCGACTCGATCCGGGTGTTCGGCGAGGCCTGGGTCTTCGAACCGGTGTGGCAGAACAACGAGATCGACCTCCTGCACGACGCTCAGTTCAGCATCGCGCACGGCCTGGCGGTGGGCGCCCACAACGTCATGCCCAGGAGGGCTTGGCAGGACCCGGATGTCGTGTTCTCGGACTCGGTGATGCGGCTGCTGCCGAAGGTTCGATACGAGGCACACCCCGATTGGGCGTCGAATCTGGCGGGTAATCCGGCTGCGCGGCCCACCCGCGTGGAGGTTGTCGCGAACGGGCAGACCTTTGTGCAGGAACGCAGTTTCCCGAAAGGCAGTCCGTCGCCCGACCCGGACACCTATCTGACCGACGACGAGCTGATCGCCAAGTTCCGAGACAATGTATCCGGGATCGTGTCCGACGAGACCGCCGAGGACATCGTCACGCGAGTGTTCTCGCTTCAGGACGCCGAGAGCGTGGGCGAGATTCTCGCCGCGACCAGGCCTGCAGCGGTGGCCGTGGCGTGATCGGTGGCCGTCGCGAATGCTTTATTCGGGACGGCCACAAACGGTTTCGTCATCGAGCGAAGCCGTGAAGGCTGTTAGGCGCGTGGTGAACGATGCGTTATCGTCACCGGTGATCATGTGATCGGAGTCGACCTCGGCCACGTCCAGATGCGGGATGGCTTGCCGGAGTGAGTCAAATCGCCTCCGAGGAGACCACGCCGATCGTCGACCACGAACAAGGAGCGCCGGTACGGTCACCTTCTCGGCCGCGCGCTGCGCGCGAGCGCCATCGTCCTCGGCGACGTCATCGCCGTAGGTGAGAAACCTTGGGTCCCAGTGCCAGTACCATCTGCCGTCGGGCCGCTGACGGAGATTCTTCGACAGTCCGCGTGGATCGCGGCCGGTGCTCGTACGGCCACGAAATGCGTCGATGGCGGCTCCGGCCGCCGCCAATGACTCGAATCCGCTGCTTGTTTCGCGAAAGAACGATTGGATACGGTGGACCTCTGCCGGATCGCTTCGCGCAGCGACGTCGGCAAGTACCAGCCCACTGACCGCCACCTTCCGTTCGCCGACCGCGGTCAGGGCGGTCCGTCCGCCGAGCGAGGCGCCGACGATGATGGGAGGCCGTCGCGGGGCGATGGTGTGGATGACCGCGGTGAGGTCGTCGACGAAGCCGTCGAGTCGATAGCCTGGGGCCCAGTCGCTGTCGCCGTGCCCGCGCGCGTCCATGGTCACGGTGGTCCAGCCGTGCGTACTCAATGACTCAGCCGCGCGGGCCCACGCGTGGCGTGTCTGTCCTCCGCCGTGCAGGAAGATGATGTATCCGGGTTCGCTCGATTTCGATGTGTCCGAGCGTGTTTCGACAACAATGCGATTGTCGTGTGATCCCACGACTTCGATGATGCGGGTGTCGGTGTTCACCGGCTTGCTTGCTTCGCGGTGGCAGATGGCAGCTCCCCGAATCGGTCTCGGTACTGTTGAGCGAATCTGCCGGAGTGGTAGAACCCCCATTTGGCTGCCACGTCGGTGACGGAATCCGAACCGGACTCCAGTTCGGCTCGCACACGTTCCAACCTGGCATTGCGCACATACACCAGCGGCGAAACACCAACGGCCGCTTGAAAGCGCTTCTGCAGCGCCCGAACTCCGACGCCGGCGACCCGGGCGAGATCGGCCGCGGTCAGGTCATCGTCGAGGTGGGTATCGATGTACTCGACGACCTCACGGATAGGGGTGCGACTCGAGCTGTGCGTCGTGGACGTGACTGCGCCGGTGAGCTGGTGGGGTACCGCGGTGAGCAATTGCAGGACGGCGTGACGTCGAGGCGGAAGTCGAGAAGTTTGGCGCCTCGCGGGTTCATCGTGCAGGGCGCGAAGGTGGTCGATACGCGTTCGCTGGCCCGGTCGTGATCTCCGGTGACAAACGTGATTCGTCGGGAGGGGGTCGGGCCGGTGTCGCGGCTGATGCGCGGAGTGGTGGTCATTCTATGCCTCCGATTTACTCCATTGGTGCAGTAATTTCCTGGCGTCGTTGAGCGAAAGGATACCTGTGAACTGCGGTTATGCATAGCTTCCCGTTGACTGTTCTATTGTATGGATTATATATGTCATAGGAACACCGCTCGAACGACGTGAGGAAAGTCCATGACGGAAACCCAGAGCCGTGCGCAACGATTGATCGGCGACCTGGCGCCCAAGCTCGTTGAGCTCACCGATGACGTTCTGTTCGGTGACGTGTGGGCACGCCCGCAGCTTTCCCCGCGAGACCGCAGTCTGCTGACCGTGGCGTCGATAGTCATGCAGAGTCGACCGGATCAGCTTCACGGCCACTTCGGCAGGGCCCTCGCCAACGGGATAACCGCACAGGAACTGGGGGAGGCCATCACCCACCTGGCGTTCTACGCGGGCTGGCCGGCGGCCGCTGCAGCGATCACGACGCTTCGTGCTGTCGTGGATGAGAGTGCGGACGCGGGGGCCTGAACCGCTACCGATGGTGTGACGGTATAGCCCGAGCGCGTCGGCGCTTTGCGCGGCATGATCGGCGCGTTCATCACGGCCTTCCCCGACATGAAGATCGACCGCCGCAACACCTGGCGCGAGGGCGACACCTCCGTCGCGGAAGTCGCATTCACCGGAACCCAGACCGGCCCGATGGCCACCGCCGAGGGTGAGGTACCGCCCTCGGGACGACACGTCACCTTCGGGTTGATCGACATCTTCGCCGTCTGCGACGGGAAAGTTGCTGAGCACCGGGTGTATTGGGACAACGTATCGTTTCTGACGCAGTTGGGTTTGTTGCCGGGGAGTTGAAGGTGGCTACGCAGTCGCCGGGTTGATCCGAAGAGTCGCCCCACCCGCTGATCGAGTGAGCGAGGAGCTTGCGACGAGCGCATCCGCCGGGTCGAGTAGTCCGAGCGAGCTTGCGAGCCCGGACGTAATCGAGACCGAGATCCATCAGCCGGGGGCATTCTCGATCACCGAGAAGGGATTATCCGTCGGATCCCAACGAGGTGCCGGTAACCCCTGGCACACCCGAGTGCTGCGTGTCACTCTCAGTGGGATCGACGAAAACTCCTTGTAGGACTTCGGTTTCGTCGACTTCGACGAAAGGTATCCCGATGAGTGCGAGCGCATTCTCCCCGCCCGGAACGACCGACATCGGCAGACGCGGTCTCGGCGTCGCCGTGCTGTGTATGTTCCTGAATCTGGTCGATGGATTCGACCTGTTGATCATCAGCTTCGTGCTGCCGAATCTGCCTACCAATTCCAATGATCCGGCCGATCCACTGAACTTCGCCTCGACTGCCGAGAAGGGCTACATCGTCAGTTTCGCGTTGGTCGGCATGGCGGTCGGCGCCATCGGTCTGGCGCGCCTCGCCGATCGCTACGGCCGGCGACTGATCGCCCTGGCCGGCATCGCCGTCAACTGTGTGGGTCTCGTGTTGTCGGCGCTGTCCCCCAACGCCGAGTTCATGATGGGCGCCCGGTTCATCACCGGAGTCGGCATCGGCATGGTCAGCGTCGTCATCGTCGTGGCCGCCCAGGAATCGACCGCACCGAAGTACCGCAACCTCGCCACCGGCCTGGTCATGATCGGCTATCCCCTCGGCAGCGTGTTGGCGGCGTTGAGCACCAACGCGATCACCTCCGCGTTCGGCTCGAACTGGAAGGCGCTGTTCCTCTTGGGCGCCGGACTGGCTGTGGTGGCGTTCATCGCGGCGTTCGTCGGCCTGCCCGAGTCGGTGAAGGCGGCCGAACGGCGGTTCGAGACCGCTGCCGGCGGCGACCTCGCGGAAGCAGACAAGGCGCCCTCGCTCCTGAGTAAGAACCTTCTCGTGATCACGCTGTTGCTGTGCGTCGGCTACATGACAGTCTCCGGCGTGTTCAACTTCGCCGCCGGTCTCACCCCGGATTTCGTGAAAACTGCGATCGTTGCGGGATTCGACTCCGATCTCAGCAAGGAAGCGCTGGCGTCGGCGACCTCGGCGGCCCGGCACACCGGCCAGAATGTCGGATTGTGGCTGTCGCTGGGCTGCCTGGTCGGTGCGATCCTGCTGGCGACCCTCGGACTCGTCGTCAAGGCCGTCCGGCTGACATGGGTGTTCTGCGGTATCGCGGTCATCGCGATGTTGGGCTTCGCCAACGCGTTCCCGGCTCCCGGTCATGCGCCCACGGCCTGGCTGTATGTCTGCGCCGTTGCTCTCGGTATC
This sequence comes from Gordonia sp. NPDC003424, assembly GCF_053588655.1. NCBI lineage: Bacteria > Bacillati > Actinomycetota > Actinomycetes > Mycobacteriales > Gordoniaceae > Gordonia > Gordonia sp. NPDC003424. The sequence goes on along the minus strand of NZ_JBSFQJ010000007.1, from coordinate 67,247 downwards.
GGAATCTTCGGCGGCATCTCGTCGTACAGTGCGCTCGTCCCGCTCGCCTACCCGCCGCTGGCGCGGGCGAAGGGTTACGGTGCCATGCTCGGTGTCGGTCGGCTCGGGGCGATCGTCGCACCGCTGATCAGCGTCTACCTCGTCACCGAGATCGGCGCGCAACGCCTCTACAACTACACCAATCTGCTGCTGGTGGTCTCCCTGGCGTGTGCCGTGGGCGTGGTGTTCGTGATGCGTCGACGGGGCAGCGACCCGGTGGCCGCTGTGCACCGTGCGCACGAACAGCAGACCGAGGTCACCGCGTAACCTCTGTCAACCGACCCGAGACTCCCCACCCGCCGGGTGGGGAGTCTCGGCGTTGGTGGCGTTGGTGGCGGCCCACGCGGACAACAACTTCAGGGCGTCCGCGTCGCGGGCGTCCGGACCGGCCGAGTACACCACCACGTAGACGCCGCGGGCCCGAGGGATGCTCAACGCCTCGTAGTTCAGCGCGAACCGACCCAGCGCCGAGTGGTCGAACGTCATGGTGCCGTGGGTGGTGCCGACCACGTCGTGTCGCGCCCAGCGGGTTCGGAAATCGTCGCTACGCGTTGACAACTCGTCGATGAGGTCGGTGATCCTGGGGGAGTCGGGCGCCCGCGCGGCGGCGACACGCAGGATGCCGACGGCATCGTCGGCCGAGGATTCCCAGTGCACCAGCAACCGCGGTGCCCGCTCGTCGAGGAAGATGAAGCGTGCCAGGTTGAGGGTGCCGCCGTCCGGGTCCGCGGCATCGGCATACAACGCACGGCCCAGTGGATTGGCATCGATGACGTCGAGGCGCTGGGTCTGGACGAGGACGGGCAGCGTCTCCAGCGACCGGAGCATCGCCTGCACGGTCTCCGGTACCACCTGGGGTGCGCTCCGCGCCCATGTCGGTCGGTTCGAGCGACTGCGCGCGGCGCGCACGAGGATGAAGAAGTGCCGAGTCTCGTCGGCATCGAGCTGCAGTGCCTCGGCAATCGCGCCGAGGATGTCGTCGGACGCGCCGGTCACCTGGCCACGTTCGATCTGGGTGTAGTAGTCGACGCTGACATTGGCCAGCTGCGCGAGTTCTTCTCGACGCAGGCCGGGTACCCGCCGCTTGCCGTGTGCGACCAGCCCGACGTCTTCGGGCTGGATGCGGGCGCGGCGAGTCATCAAGAAATCTCTGATCTCGTGCGTCAGGTCCACGAGTCCTACATTAGGACTCGTGGACCTCGGTGCGGGAACGTTTGGGGGTTACACGACCTGCCGCCCGTTCGGACGCAGTTTCTCCCAGTCGGCGATGTCGTGGTTGACCCAGACGGTGGTGTTCGGCCGGCTGCGCAGCAGCTTCAGCCGCTTGAGTGATTCGATCGCGGCCGCGGTGTCGGAGTCGGCCTGCATGCCGGCGCAGCAGCTCACGTTGTCGTGCTCGTGCGCGACATCGCCCGACAGGATCAGGGTCGATCCGTCCGGGAGCCGTAGCTGTAGGGCGAGGGATCCCGGGGTATGGCCCGGCAATGACAAGATGACGACGCTACCGTCGCCGAACACGTCGTGGTCGTACCCGGCGGGTACCTCGAGCCAATCGATCTGCTCGGCAGCCGCCAGGTCCGGGGGCATGAAGAACGGCGCCACATGATGATCCGGGGATTTGGCATAACGCAGTTCGCCGGAGCCGACATAGCCGGTCGCGCCCGCGAAGTGGCGGAGGCCGCCGGTATGGTCGAAGTGCATGTGCGACATGACTACTCGTCGGACATCTCCGGTGGTGAAACCGAGGCTCTCGAGTTGGACGTCGAGCGCATACTCGGCTGGAAAATAGATCTTGTACAGTTCCGCGGCCGGGCCGTACACCGATGCGGGGTCGCCGGCCCCGTCGATCCCGGTGTCGAAGATGAGAAGTCCGTGTTCGGGGTGCTCGACGAGGAACGACGGCAACGGCATGGTGATCTCCGTGCCGCCCTTGCCGAACATCATGATGCTGTTGTCCATGGTGACCGTCGGCGCATCGAGTGCCCACAGCCGTGAAATTGTCTCTGCCATAGCGGTACTTCCGTTTCTATCGGTGTTTCAGCGAGCCCGGCTGTAGGTTTCGCCGTCGGGATCCAAACGCCAGAGGGTGGTTCCCCGTGTCGGCATCGGGATCTCCTGGGGGAGTGCGGATATCAGCGGTCGAGCCCAGGTGCTCAGCTCGATCTTCTTCACCACGGCGACCGTATGTGGTCGGTGGTTGCGGTCGAGTCGCCGCAGGGTCGACTCCAGATCCCACTGGGTGAGCGTTGCGCCGGGGAACAAGGTGACCGCCGCGACGAGTACGTCGGTGCCGTCGCCGTCGGCGACCCCATACGCCACGGCCATGTCCACACTTGCGATGCGGCCGAGCGCATTCTGCACTCGGGTCGGCGACACCAGCCCGTCGGCGGTTCCGATCAGGCTGCCGATCGGATCGATGAGCCACAGGTCGCCGTCGGCGTCCGCGGTGAACACATCTCCGGTCAGCTGCCACGAGTCGTCGGTGGCGAAGACCCCACGGATCAGATTGCGCGACGGCACCTTCGGATCGCTGCGCGCCAACAGCAGTCCGGCCTCGCCGGGTGCGCACTCACGGGCGAGCCCATCGGAGCCGTACGCCAGCTGACGAGTCTGCTTGTCGAACTTCGCGACGCGCACCTCGGCAGTCCCCGGCAACGGCCGTCCGACGCTCCCGACCTTGCTGGCGGGCACATTCGCCAGGATCGCCTCGCCGTCGGGCGACGCATAGAACTCGAGAACCCTTGCGGGAGCGAATCGCTCGTTCACCCGTCGCCAGAGATTGTGCGGCATACCCGATCCCACGAAGAGGCGGATCGGGGATTCCCGCTCGATGGGGTGCCGGGGTCCGTCGGCGATCTCCCGCAACGACGTCCAGGTGTACGACACATGGGTCGCGCCGTAGCGGGCGACCTCCTCCCAGAACGTGTCCCGGTCGGGTGCGCTGGCGAACGCCAGCCGAGATCCCGCGGCGATGGCCGCCCCGACGGCCATCAGCAGCGCCGACGGATGATGCAGCGGAGTACGCGAATACATCGTGTCCTCGGTCCGGAGAGCCGCGGCACTGGCCGTACCGAGCGCCGAGAGCGCCCACCGTCGATTGGTGATCAGCCGGGTTCGGGTGTCGGCGCCGTCGCCGGTGAACAGCACGAAGGCGATGTCGGACCCGCGGAAGGGGTTGGGCCGGTACCACGCCGGCAGGGAGACCTTGTCGGGATCGATCTGTTCCATGTCGATGACGTGGTCGGGAAGGTCTCGGCTCTGGCCGCCGCCCCCGAGTACGCACCATTGCACACCCGGCACGGGCTCGTTCTGCACCCGCTCGGGATCCGAGATCAGCCACCGGAATCCACCTGCAGCGGACGACTGCATCTCGACATCGCATTCGGGACGCAGCAGCACCGACGTTGCACCGAGGCGGCTGACGGCGGCGACCAGTGCGAGCGACGACGGCCGTGCGCTCATCATCACCCCGACCCGGTCCCCCTGGCGCACACCGAGACTGATGAGACCCTTGACCACCGCGTCGATTCGGTCCGCCAATTCGCGGTGGCGAATGACCCGGTCGCCGAACATGAGTGCGATGCCGTCCGGGTTGCGCTTGGCCGACTCGTCGAGGAGCAGTCCGATGGAGATCTCGGTCGCCGACTGCAATCCGTCGAGGCGGTTGAGCAGCGGAACCTGCGAACCGCGTTCACGAATGACCGCCTGCGTGGTGGTGAGTGCATTGTTGGCGGCGCGGATGACGGTGCTGGAGGTCCCGATCCCGAGATCCACCACCGTCCGTACCCGATTGGACACGTCTCCCGGGGTCCAGGCGACATCTGACGTGACCTCGTCGGACGGCACGATGGTTGCGGGCAGGTCGCCCTTGCCCGCCCGCCACTCGATCCACTCCGCCACCCTGGGCCACGTCCGCTTTCGGGCCCCGGCGCCGGCCACGATGCCGAAGTGTCCGGCCCGCAGAGTGAGTTCATAGACCGGCGCGCGGGGTGCCGCGCGTTTGATGCCCCGCACGGAGAGCGGATGGCCCTCCTTGTCGGTCTCGCCGACGGCGATCATGATGGGGCAGTCGATGTCGGAGAGCGACACGGTTCGATCGCCGATCACCAGGCCGCCGGACAGCATGCGGTTCATCACCAGCGCCTGCTGCAGGAACTCGCGGATCGCCGGCCCCGACCACGCCGTCCATCCCTCGTTCTCCAGGAATTGGCGCTGTTGTTCGCCGGGCAGCAACTTGTCCCGATCATGCAGCGCGAGATAGTAATTCAGCTTGAACTTGACGGTTGCCATTGGATCGAGCATCCGGGTCCACGCCTTGTTGAACCAGGACGGCAGTGAGATGTGGTCCAGCACCTTGGTTCCCAGCAGTACCTCGGCAATGGCCGCGTACGACTCCATGGACATCGGGATCGGCAGTGGAGCCGACTGGAAATCCACGGGCGCGCCGAAGGTGACCAACGAATCGATACCGTCGCCGCGCCGGTATGCCGCGGCCTGGTAGCCGAACAGGCCGCCCTGCGAATAGCCGCTGAGCACCACGTCGCGGCCGGTTGCGGCGCGCACCTTGTCGACCGCATCGCTGACCGCCAGGACGTGATCGCCCATGGTCCGCTCCAGACCGCCCACTTCGTGCTCGGGCCGACCGAAATCGACGACCCACACGTCGATCCCGCACTCGTGTACCGCGCGGACCGAACTCGAGGCCGGCGCGACGTCGTACACCTCGGTCGCCATCATGAGCGGCGGCACCAACACCAGCGCCGGCAGTCCCGATGGCGCATCGTCGGCGAAGTAGTGGCGGAGCCGGTACACCGGCTCGGAGGCGACCACCTCGAACGGGGAGGTCTCCGCGTCGATCTGTAGTCCCCCATAGCGGAGATACTCGGCCACATTCCGGGCCGTCACATCCGCGCGACGCGCAAGGTCGATCACTTCTCCCGCGCCGGAACCCACTCGGGTCGGCACTGACGAGATCACATTCAACGGGTTCACCACGACGACTCCTTCTTCGTGGGATGAGATTAGGCAGAACCCGGTGACCTGCGGAACCGTGTAGAGGGGTGCTCTCATCCCCTGGTATCCGCGGCCGCGACGGCGTGAGATAGATCTCGTAGCCGACGATGCGCACGCCCGCGTCACGATTCAGGAGCAGCGATCTCATGGGAATGAGCCTCAACTTCATCACCGACTCGATCGCGAGTCAGATGCCCCCGGTCGACCCCAGCCGGCCCGCGCTGGCCCTGGGTGGTGACGAGGTCGTCTCCTGGACCGACCTGCGCGCGCTCGAGTTGCGGTACGCGCGGGCGCTGCAGAACGCCGGGGTCGTCAAGGGAGACCGGGTCGGCGTGCTGCTGCGCAACTCCGTCGACTACGTCGCGTTCTATCTGGCCGTCGCCCGGGCCGGTGCCATCTCGGTGCGCCTCAACTGGCGGTTGACCGCACCCGAGCTGCAGTTCGCGCTGAGTGACTCGGGGGCCACCGCCCTGGTTTTCGACCGCGACTTCGCCAACAACATCGAGCCGATCCGCGATCAGATCGACGTCACCACCTACGTGGTGCGCGGTGGAATCCTCGACTGGGCGACGCCCCTGGACGAGTTCGCGTCGCAGGAATCCGATGCGACGGGATTCCCCGACCTGTCGTTCGACGACCCCGCGTCGTTGATGTACTCGTCGGGCACCACCGGTCGTCCGAAGGGCGCGCTCTTCTCGCACGGCAACGCCATGTGGATCGGCTCGATCCAGGCGCAGCGATGGCACCTCGACCACACCACCGTCGCCCAGACCTCCGGCCCGCTGTTCCATGCCGGCGGCTTCGAGGTGCTGCTACTGCCGACGCTGCTCGCACACGGCACCGCCGTCACCTTCCCGTCCGGTGGGTTCACCTTGGAGAACTTCATCTCCGTTGCGCGGGAACGTCACACGACGACGATGCTGCTGTACCCGTTCATGCTGTTCGATCTCCTCCGCGATGACCGGCTGACCGACATCGTCCCAGATTCGTTGCAGCGCATCGTCACCGGCGGCGACATTGTGATGCCGTGGGTGTACGACGAACTCGAGAAGAAGCTGCCCGGCGTGTCCCTCGTGCAGTCCTACAGCCTGACCGAGGGTGGCGCGGTCAGCACCAGCCTGGAGTTCGATGTCGCCCGCGGACACGAGAGCAGCATCGGCCGGCCGCAGGCGATGACCGAGATCAAGGTGATCCGCCCCGACGGCTCACTCACCGATGTCGACGAGGTCGGTGAGATCTGTGTCCGCAGTGGTGGAGTCAGCATCGGATACTGGAATCGCCCGGACGCCGACGCGGAAACCTTCCGCGACGGATGGTGCCATTCAGGCGACCTCGGACGCATCGACAAAGACGGTTACCTCACGATCGCCGGCCGCGCGAAGGACATGTACCGCAGCGGCGGCGAGAACGTCTATCCCGCCGAGGTCGAGATGATCATCACCAGCCACGACGACATCGCCGACGCTGCGGTGGTCGGCGTGCCCGACGACAAGTACGTCGAGGTCGGCGCAGTGTTCCTCGTCGCCGCGAAGGGCCGCACCATCGACGCCGACGGCCTGCACGGTTGGCTGATCGAACGACTCGCGAAGTACAAGGTGCCCAAGCACTATCACATCGTGACCGAACTCCCCCGCAACGCCGGCGGCAAGGTCCTCAAGACGCAGCTCCGCGAAAAGGGCATCGCAGCACTCTGATTGACCGCCACGCATAACTTCACCGAAAGGCATTTGATGACAAAGGCAGCGATTCTCACCGTCCCGGGTGAGCCTCTGTCCATCCGCGACATCGATGTGGCCGCACCAGGCCCGGGAGAGGTTGCCGTCGAAGTTCAAGCCACCGGCGTCTGCCACTCCGACGTCGGGGTGTTCTCCGGAGAGCTCCCCGCACCGCTGCCACTTGTCCTCGGGCACGAGGGTGCCGGAATCGTCAGCGAGGTCGGCGACGGCGTCGACGGACTCGCCGTCGGCGACCACGTCGTCCTGTCGTGGCTCGCGAGCTGCGGCTCCTGCTACTACTGCGAGCGGGCCGAACCACATCTGTGCGGACGCCCGCGGACCATGCTCGGGGCCCACACGATGCCTGATGGCAGCACCCGCATGTCCCTCGACGGTAAGCCGGTCCGACAATTCTGCGGACTCGGGTCATTCGCCCAACGCACCGTCGTACCCGCTGGGGCGGCCATCCCCATCGCCGCCGACATCCCGATGTCCTCGGCCGCGCTGCTGGGCTGCGGAGTGCTGACCGGATTCGGTGCCGCCGTCAACACCGGCGGAGTGCGTGTCGGCGACTCCGTGGCCGTCATCGGCTGCGGCGGAGTCGGTCTCAACGCCATCCAAGGTGCGCGCATCGCGGGGGCCACCACCATCATCGCCATTGATGTCCACCCGGAACGGTTGGCACTCGCCACCAAACTCGGTGCGACACATACCATCGCCGCCGGCGACGACGTCGTCAAGCAGGTGCAGAAGCTCACCGGCCGGCGCGGTGCCGACGTGGTGGTAGAGGTCGCCGGACGCCCGGCGACCGTGCAGCAGGCCGTCGCCATGACCCGCCGCGGCGGCACCGCGGTACTGGTCGGCGCCGCACCAGGCGTAGGGATCGACGAGGTGTTCAACAATGTCGTCATGGCGGGCAAGATCGTCAAGGGGTGCCTGTACGGCTCCGCGCACGTGAAGCGCGACATCCCACGGTTGGTTGACCTGTATCGGTCCGGCTCGCTGATGCTGGACGAACTCGTCACGGAGACATTTGGTTTCGACGCCATCAATGACGCGGTGAACTATTGTGCCGACGAGAACGGCGCCCGCGCCGTGGTCGTGCGATGACCGCACCGCATAACCGTTCCAGGAGGGGAATCGCCATCGTGTCCGACAACGACAGTTCCGACCGCGACAGCACCACTCGATCCATCGATCGAGTCGTCACCGTTGACGGGTTGAGCCTCTACAGCCGTCGGCGCCACGGCGATTCGCAGGTTCCGCTGCTGCTGGTCCACGGCCTCGGCGGATCGATGGATTCGTGGGAACCGTTGCTGGCGCAGATGCCCGGCCGCGACGTGATCATGATCGACTCGCCCGGCATGGGGCGGTCCGACGTTCCCCGGCGTCCGCTGCCGATGCACCGTATCGCCGACAAGCTGGCGGGTGCCTTGCGTGAGCTCGGGGTGTCGCGGGTCGACGTGCTGGGGTACTCGCACGGCGGTGCGGTTGCACAAGAATTCGCGAAGCGCCACCCGAACCGGCTGCGGCGTCTCACGTTGGTCGCCACGGTCGCCGGGCTGCCCTGGGTCCCGCCGCGCCTCTCCGCGCAGCGTGCGTTGGTCTCGACTCGGCGCTACCACAGCAAAGAAGCCGCCGCCGCCGACGTCCCGGTGTTGGCGGGCGGCCGTACCGCCCGAGACGAGACAGTCCTCTCAGAGATCCTGGCCGACCGCGAGGCCAATCCGCCGAGCACCACCGGTTACCGGTACCTGCAACTCGCGGTCCTCGGCTGGTCGAGCCACCCGTGGCTGCACCGACTGCAATGCCGCACCCTGGTTCTCCAGGGTGACGACGATCCGGTGGTACGAACGGTCAACGGCCGCATCCTCGCCTCGCGCATCCGGCACGCGCGCCTGGAGGTCCTGCCGGGAGCGGGCCACATGATGATGTTCGACGAACCCGAGCGAGTCGGACCGATCATCGATCGGTTCCTCGCGGAGGACTGACGGCGGCCGTCGCGGCGGACTGTCTCGAAGGGGCACCACCGACTACCTCTGCCAGGGCCGCCTCTTCCATCCCGCTGTTCGAGTGAGTGACCAGGGCCGCCGCAGGCGGTCAACGTGGCTCGGGAAGAGTCCCATTTCCGCTGGTCGAGTAAGGCCCCGAGCCTGCGAGGGACCGCATCGAGACCGTTGTGCACGTTGATCTCGGTCTCGATACGTCCGGGCTCGCAAGCTCGCTCGGACTACTCGACCCGCCGGATGCGTTCGTCGCAAGCTCCTCACTTACTCGATCAGCGGGTGGGTGACTCTTCGGATCAGGCCCCGAGCTTGCGAGGGTCCGCATCGAGATCCGGTGCCGTCGCAAGTGGTTTCGATACGCTCGCCTCCTTCGTCGGCGGGCTACTCAACCAGCGAAGGGACGCTCGCCTCCTTCGTCGGCGGGCTACTCAACCAGCGAAGGGGGACGCTACCCGTCCGACGTTGGCGACTTCTCAGACGATCGCGCCGCTGTCCCTCAGCGATGTGATCTCACCTTCGTCGATTCCCCAATCCGAGAGCGCCGCATCGGTATTCGTGCCGGCCGGAATCGCCGGTCCCTGAATCCTCCCTGGCGTCCGACTGAAGCGCGGCGCGGGCGCGGGCTGCAGCACGCCGTCAACCGGCACGAAAGCGTCCCGGGCCGTTGCATGCTCGGCCTTGATCGCCTCGTCGAGGTCGAGCACCGGTGTGACACACGCCTCGACGCCGTCGAACACTTCTTCCCAGTGCGCCCGAGTCTGCCCGGCGAAGATCGCGGCAAACTCATCGCGCAGTGCGGGCCAGGATGTCCGATCCCATTGCCGCGCAGAGATTTCCGCAGTAATGCCCAGAACGGACAGCAGGTTGGCGAAGAACTTGGCCTCGATCGCGGCCACCGCCATGAACAGGCCGTCGGACGTCTCGTACACGTGGTAGAACGGCGCACCCCCGTCGAGGGCGTTGCTGCCGCGGTCCAGGCTGAGCATGCCGGCCTGCCGTTGCCCGTAGAAGACGCTGCCGATCAACGAGATTCCGTCGACCATCGCCGCATCAACGACCTGCCCGCGACCACTACGCTGCGCTTCGAACAACGCAGACACCACCCCCATCGCCAGCAGCAGACCGCCACCGGCGTAGTCGCCCAACAGATTCAACGGAATCGACGGTGCGCCACCGGCCGGACCCATGGTCGCCAGCAGACCGGTCATCGCGAGGTAGTTGAGATCGTGGCCCGCTGTCTGGCCCAGCGGGCCTGCCTGCCCCCATCCGGTCGCACGCCCGTACACCAGCCGAGGGTTGCGAGCGTCACACACGTCGGGTCCGAGGCCGAGGCGCTCCATCACGCCTGGACGGTTACCCTCGATCGTCGCGTCGGCATGCTCGATCAGCCGTAGCACGGTCGCGACACCGTCGGGATGCTTGAGGTCGATGGCCACCGACCGCCGGCCCCGGTCATTGACGAAGGCCGGTTGTCGACCGTTGTGCGCGCCGAGATCGGTGCGCAGCGCGCCGACGTCGCTGGGCCGGTCGATACGGAGCACCTCGGCGCCCAGGTCGCTGAGCATCATCGCGCACCACGGTCCGGGGCCGAGTGCCGCGAACTCGATGAACTTCACTCCTGTCAACGGTCCGCTTGTCACGGTGCCTCCTGGCTTCGGTTGATGACATCGAGTAGCCGGCTCGTCGCTTCGTAGGGCAGCAAATGCCCGACGTGGTCCCAGATCTCGACCTCCGCGCCGATGATCAGATCGGCCAGGATGCGCGCATTGGCGACCGGCACGATCGGATCGTCGCGTCCGTGCAGGATGGTCGTCGGTGCGATGATGTTGTGCAGTCGGTCCGGCCGCCGCCACGACGTCGATGCCGCCGACTGCAGCAGCGGCGTCCACCAGGCGATGCCGCTGGTCCGCAATTGTGCTGTCAATTCGCGTAATTCGCGCGGCGACTCGTGTAGTGCACCTGGTCCGCCAAGCGACCACACAGCGCGACGCCAACCGTCGTTGGCGTTGCGTAGGGCTATCTGCCACAACATCCATGACGTACGGGCGATGGGAATGTGCATCGCGGGGATCGGCGCGACGGTGTTGATCAAGACGAGTCGGCGGACCCGGTCGGGGTGTCGGATGGCGAGCTCTTGCGCGACCATTCCACCCATCGACCAGCCGACGACAGTGGCGTCGGCGATGCCTGCACTGAGCATCGCGGCCCACACATCGTCCGCGAGATCCTCGATCGTGAACGCCGGGGTCAGATGTCGCGAGCCCCCGGTTCCGCGGGCGTCCACGGTGATGACCGTGTGACGGGTGGCCAGTTCGTCCAACGCGGTCGGCCACACGGTGCCACTGGCGCCGAATCCGTTCAGCAGGACCAGTCCGGGACCGTTGCCCGTGACGCGGTGAAATCCTCTGTGCGTGTCCACCGCCGGCGAGTAGAGGGTCGAATTCAGCTGCACCACCAGGCGAGTGGCCGCAGAGACCGCGGACATCACCGCCGTCACAGGGCGCCGATCAGGATCTGCTTCAGTTCGGTGAACCCCAGGATCCCTTCGGGGCCCGCCTCGCGGCCCCATCCGGAGGCCTTGACGCCACCGAACGGCGCGCTCATCGCCGGTCCGAAGGCGTTCACCCCGACGGACCCGGCGCGGATACGCGCCGCGATCTCGACGCCGGCGTCGGTGTCGGCGGTGAAGACAGCACCCGACAGCCCGAAGTCGGTGGCGTTGGCGAGCCGGACGGCGTCCTCGACGTCGTCGTACACCTGGACGGCGGTCACCGGACCGAACACCTCACGTCGGACCAGCTGGGCGTCCTCGGGTACTTCGGTGAACAATGTCGGCAGGTAGTAGTGGCCGGCGTCACGGCCCTCGGGACGTCTTCCGCCGGTGACGAGTTCAGCGCCGTCGGAGAGCGCCTGGGCGACAAAGCCTTCGGTACGATTCACCGCCGCCGTGTTGATCAGCGGCCCGACGTGCGTGGCCGGCTCGAGGGGGTCACCGATCCGCAATCGTTCGAATCCGATGCGAAGACGTTCGACGACTTCGTCATGTCGCCGGCGTGAGACCAGGATGCGGGACAGCAGCGCGCAGACCTGACCGGCCGCGTTCGTGGTTCCGGGGATGAGTGAGCGCAGCGCGGTGTCCAGCGGCGCATCGTCGAGGATGACGGCGGGCGATTTGCCACCCAACTCGAGTTGTACCCGCGCGTAGCGTTCGTGGGTGGCTGCCAGCACATCCTGTGCGGCAACGTGTCCGCCGGTCAGTGACACCATGTCGACACGCGGGTCGCGGGTCAGGGTTTGGCCGATGTCGACACCGCCGCACACCACGCTGAGCACGCCTGGTGGGAAGCCGGCCAGCTGGGCGCATTCCGCGACGATCGACATTGTCAGCTGGGTCTCCGGTGCCGCCTTGATGACCACCGGGCAGCCGGCCAACAACGCCGGTATCACCTTGGACGCCACCGTGACCACCGGTCCGTTGTACGGCAGGATCGCGACCACGACACCGACCGGTTCGCGTCGGAGCAGCACGTCGCCGAGCTCCGATTCACGTCGGTCGTCGGCGAGGATGCGCTCCGCCGCGGCCATTGCAGACCGCCACGCCGGTACGGCAGCGAACCGGTAGAGGGCACGCCCGTGTCGGACCGGCATGCCGGCCTCGACCGCCCACACCGTGTCGAGATCGGCGGCGCGTTCATCGACGGCCTCGAGCCAGCGCGCGCATGCGGCGACCCGGTCGGCCACCGCGGTGGCGGCCCACACGTCGCGCGCGTTGTCGGCGGCGTCGATAGCGGCGAGTGCATCGGTGGTTGACGGGTGCCTGGCGTCGACAACCGACTCTTCGGTCGTCGGCGAGACGACAGTGTGCACCGATCCCGATGCCGTCCGCCAGTCACCGCCGATGTACACGCCCTCGGCGTGCTTCACCGCGACGCCGGCGATCACTGTTGTCGTCGAGTCCTGACCAGTTTCCTGTGTTCGCAACACAGAACAATTGTGTGCACCGCACAGTCGCTGTTGCCAGGCGCTGAGAGCACCCCGCTGGGTGGCGGGTTCGGGTGGATGCGCTCGGCTCTTTCGTCGCCGGGCGAATGCGAAGGGTCGCTCCCCGCTGATCGAGTAAGGCTCCGAGCGAAGCGAGGCGCCGCATCGAGATCGCCGCCGCACGTGGGTCTCGGTCTCGATACGTCCGGGCTCGCAAGCTCGCTCGGACTACTCGACCCGCCGGATGCGTTCACTCGCTTGCGCTCGACCAGCGGAGGAAGGCGCTCCTCCAGCGCATGTTGGCCGCTTGCGGCCGGGGTAGGCGTCTCCCCGCCGGCAGAATCGATGGCCGGAGAGTTGAAACGGCGAGTACCACGCTCAGGCGGACTCGAAGGTCGCGGCCAGACCTTGGCCACCGCCGATGCACATCGTCACCAAGCCCTTGCCGCCACCGCGGCGCTTCAACTCATGCAGCAGGGTGGTGGTCATTCGGACGCCGGTGGCGCCGATCGGGTGGCCGAGCGAGATGCCGGACCCGTTGACATTCAGCCGTTCCTGGTCGTGCCACTTCCACCCCTCGAGGACGGCCAGAACCTGGACGGCGAACGCCTCGTTGAGTTCGACGAGGTCGAGGGTGTCGAGAAGTGAGGCAGCCGAATCGAATCCGCCGCGGGCGGCGAGCTTCTCGACGGCAGGCACCGGACCGATGCCCATCCGGGCGGGGTCGCAACCGGCGGCGGCCCAGTCGGTCAGATAGCCGATCGGCTCGAGTCCGAGATCGTCGAGGGCCTCCTCGGACACCACGAGACATGCTGCGGCGGCGTCATTCTGCTGGCTGGCGTTGCCGGCGGTGACGGTACCGTCGGGCATGATCGCGCGGAGCTTGGCGAGTCGTTCGACGGTGGAGTCCGGCCGGATACCCTCGTCGCGCGACACCACGACCGGGTCGCCCTTGCGCTGCGGCACCGAGACGGACACGACCTCGTCGTCGAACCGGCCGGCTTCCCAGGCGGCCGACGCGCGTTGATGACTCTGTGCGGCAAAGGCATCGGCGGCGTCGCGGGTGATGCCGTAATCGCGCGCGAGGTTCTCGGCGGTCTCGATCATCCCGGAGATCTCGCCGAAACGCCAAACCGGTTGGGAACGTTCACGTCCGCGGTCGAGACGGTCGTAGAGCGTGACGTTGCCGGAGCGTGCGCCCCATCGATTGGTGGTCGAGTAGTACTCGATACGGCTCATCGACTCGACACCGCCGGCGAGTACGGTGTCGGCGGCGCCGGACTGCACCATCATCGCCGCGGTCGCCAGGGCCTGCAGGCCACCGCCGCAGCGGCGGTCGAGTTGCATGCCGGGCACGCTGATCGGCAGATCGGCATGTAGCGCGATCCATCGCCCAACACAGGGGGTTTCGGAGTTCGCGTACGACTGGGCGAAGACGACGTCATCGATGCGTTCGGGATCGACACCCGAGCGTTCGACCACGGTCTTGGCGACGGTGGCGCCGAGATCCTCGACGGTGACGTCCTTCAGTGATCCGCCGAAGGTGCCGACGGGGGTGCGGGTGGGGGCCACGATCGCGGCGCGACGGACTGTTCTCTTGCTGCTCATGATGTTTCGTACTCCTAGTAGGTCAGCGTCTCACATGAACCGTCCACCGGTGACCTCGAGAACGGTCCCGGTCATGTACGAGGACATGTCGGAGGCGAGGAACAGTGCGACATTGGCGATCTCGGCGACCTCGCCGGCGCGGCTCATCGGGATCTCGGCCATCTTCTGATCCCACGCCTTCTGCGGCATGGCCTCGGTCATGGCGCTGCGGATCAGTCCGGGCTGGATCGCATTGATCCGGACTCCGTGGTGGGCAACCTCTTTGGCGGCAGCCTTGGTCATGCCGACGATGCCGGCCTTCGCGGCGGAGTAGTTGGTCTGGCCGACCATGCCGACCTTGCCGGACAGCGACGACAGATTGACGATGGTGCCGGTCTTGCGTTCGCGCATGATGGCGGCGGCCTTGCGGACCCCGTTCCAGGTGCCCTTGAGGTGCACGTTGATGACCTGGTCGAACTGGTCCTCGGTCATGTTGCGCATGGTGGCGTCGCGGGTGATGCCGGCGTTGTTGATCATCACGTCGACCGGTCCGAAGGCGTCGGCCGCCGCGGCGAGCATGGCGTCGACGTCGTCGGCGTTGGTGACATCGCAGCGCACGCCGCGGGCGACATCGGGGCCACCGAGTTGCTTGGCGGCGACTTCGGCTGCGGCGCCGTCGATGTCACCGACGATGACACGGGCGCCCTCGGCGACGAAGAGTTCGGCGATGGCGTAGCCGATGCCTTGGGCGGCGCCGGTGATGACGGCGGTCTTGTTGGCGAGGAGGGCGGTGGGCATTGGGGTTCCTTTGGAGTTGGGTTTGTGCAGTGGGTGCGGCTTGCGGTCTCGATACGGTCGCTCCTTCGTCGCGGCCTACTCGACCAGCGGGATCGGACGGCCTACTCGATTAGCGGGGGAGGCGTGGTCTCGATACGGTCGCTCCTTCGTCGCGGCCTACTCGACCAGCGGGGAGGGACGGCCTACTCGACTAGCGGGGGAGGCGTGGTCTCGATACGGTCGCTCCTTCGTCGCGGCCTACTCGACCAGCGGGGAGGGACGGCCTACTCGACTAACGGGGGAGGGTGTCCAACCCGCTGATCGAGTAAGGCTGCGAGCGAAGCGAGGCGCCGCATCGAGATCTCGGTTGACGCGCCGAACTACTTCGCGGCCTTCTTTGCCTCGCGGACGAGGCCGCCGCCCACGATGAGACGCTGGATCTCGCTGGTGCCCTCATACAGGCGGAGGAGGCGGACGTCGCGGTAGATGCGCTCGACCGACACCTCGCGCATGTAGCCGCTGCCGCCGTGGATCTGAACCGCGAGATCGGCGACCTTGCCGACCATTTCGGTGCAGAACAGCTTTGCGGCGGACGGGGCTATCCGCCGGTCCTCACCGGAGACGTACTTGCGGGCGGCGTCGCGTACCAGGGCGCGACCGGCCATCACCCCGGTCTGCTGGTCGGCGATCATCGCCTGCACGAGTTGGAAATCCCCGATCGCGGTGCCGCCCTGGGTGGCGGTGGCGGCGTAGGCGACCGACTCGTCGAGGGCTCGCTGGGCGGTGCCGACCGACAGCGCCGCGATGTGGACGCGTCCGCGGGCCAGCGATGTCATGGCGGCGCGGTAGCCGGCGTCCTCGTCGCCGCCGACCAGTGCGGACGCGGGGACGCGGACGTCGGTGAAGTTGACGTCGGCGGTCCATGCGCCTTCCTGACCCATCTTCGCGTCCTTGGGCCCGACCTCGAGACCGGGAGTGCCTGCGGGAACGAGGAATACGGCAATTCCGGTGCCGGACTCGTCGGCCGGTCGGGTTCGTGCGAACACCACGAAGAGGTCGGCGAGCGGGGCGTTGGTGATGAATCGCTTCTGCCCGTTGATGACCCACTCGTCACCGTCGCGAACGGCTTTGGTGCGCAGGCCGGCCGGGTTGGAGCCGGCGCCCGGTTCGGTGAGCGCGAACGATGCGACGACCTCTCCTGAGGCTATCTTCTCGAGCCACTGCTCCTTCTGTTCGTCGGTGCCGAAGTTGACGAGGACCTGTCCGGCGATGCCGTTGTTGGTGCCGAACATCGACCGCAGAGAGAGGGAGGTGTAGCCGAACTCCATCGCGAGCTCGACGTCCTGGGTCAGGTCGAGGCCAAGACCACCCCATTCCTGGGGGATCGCGTAGCCGAACAGGCCCATCTCGGCAGCTTGGGCGCGGATGTCGTCGGGGATCGAGTTGGATTCCATGATCTCCTGCTCGCGCGGGACGACCTTGGTGCGGATGAAGTCGGCGACGACAGCCTTGATCTGGCTGAAGTCGTCGTCGCCGACTACGGCTGTGGGGGTGGGGACAGTTGCGGTCATGGACAATAAAATATCAATAATCATCCTCCGCTGACAAGACCGAAGGAGAAAATGCCAGTTCAGGGGAACTATCTTGGCGTACGCCAGCCGTGAGGGAGTGCATAAATTATCAAAAATGGCTCTGGATTCGTTCCTGCTGCGCTGATAGTGAGGTAGTCTCAGCCCGTAGACGAGCAGAGGAGACCGACGGATGTCGACAGTGGTCCGACCAGCAGGTGGGGTGGCGACGCCGTCTGTGCTCAAGCAGATCGTCGCGCAGGAAATCCGGCGACAGGTGTTCAGTGGGGAGATGCGGCCCGGCACCAAGGTGGATCAAGACGCGTTGGCCGAGCAACTGGGAGTGAGCAAACTCCCGGTGCGCGAGGCCCTCATCGCCCTCGAGGGCGAGGGCATCATCCAAACCGCCCCGCGCCGAGGGGCATTTGTCGCCCAACTGTCCCGTGAGGACATTCGTGATCAGTATTGGATGCTCGGAGTCATCTCCGGCCTCGCGGCCGAGCGGTCGGCGTCACGGCTCGACGACGACCAACTCGCAGAACTCGGTCGGATCGCCGAGCAGATGGAAGCCGGTGCGTCGGGAGCGGAGCACGACACTCTCAACTTCGATTTCCATCGGCTGATCAACCGTGCCTGTGGCTCGCGACGGCTGGTCGCCGAGCTCAAGCTGTTGAGTGGTGCGATTCCCAGCGGCTTCTTCCAGTCGCACCCCGACATGCTGCTGTCCAGTAATCGGGATCATCAGGAGATCCTCGACGCATTGGCGTCGCGGTCCGGTGGCATCGCGCGTGCGCTGACCGAAGCTCATTTTCTCCGCGGCGGCAACCATGCGGTCGCGCTGCTGGAGGACCGGGGCTTCTGGAACCGTTGAGGCGACTCAGTGGTCCTGTGCATCGTCGTCGCCCGAGCTCGCGATCATGCCCATCACCACGCCCACCACGCCTGCCGACAGGGTCAACAGAACCAGCACCGAGATCAAGAAGGTGAACTGTATCGCGCCCATGACTTCAGTCTGGGTGCGTCAGGTCGGTCCTACACCTCGACGGGGGGAATCGTAGGGAGGATCACACGGTCACTTCTCGGCGGCGGCGATCTCCGCGCGCACGGTGTCCATGTCGAGGTCTTCGACGGCGCCGATGAGTTGTTCGAGCTGCGGGGCGGGCAGGGCGCCGGGCTGGTTGAAGACGAGAACACCGTCGCGGAAGGCCATCAGTGTGGGGATCGAGCGGATGCCGAATCCGCCGGCGAGTTGTTGCTGGGCCTCGGTGTCGATCTTCCCGAACACGATGTCGGGGTGGGTTTCGGCGGCCTTCTCGAAGACCGGTCCGAACTGGCGGCACGGTCCGCACCAGGATGCCCAGAAGTCAAGCAGCACGATGCCGCCGGCCTCGATGGTGTCGTTGAAGTTGTCCATGGTGATTTCGCGGGTGCTCATGGCTCATACAACCGTAGAAGTACAAGGTAGATTCCGTCAGCAACCATTTGAATCGGACACAGGAGGTCGGCGCATGATCGCGACGGCGGTTCGTCGGGCCAAGGGCGTCGCTCCCGAGGTCACGACGATGGAGTTGTTCTTCGACCTCGTCTACGTGTTCGCGGTCAGTCAGCTCGCCACGCTGCTGGTGCATCACCTCACCTTCGAGGGCGCGTTGGAGACCTTCGTGCTGTTCGGCGCGGTGTGGTGGGTGTGGAACTACACGACGTGGGCCACCAACTGGATCGATCCGGAGCGGCTGCCGGTGCGACTCCTGATGGTCACGCTGATGGGGTTGAGCCTCATCATGTCCGCGGCGATCCCCGAGGCGTTCGGCGAGCGAGGCATGCAATTCGCGGTGGCGGTGGTGATCATGCAGCTGATCCGGCCGCTGTTCATGATCGTCGCGTTGCGCGGCGACCAGATCGGTCGCAACTACGTCAATCTCTTCGTGTGGTCCGCAGCGGCCGGCGTGGTGTGGATCGCCGGCGCTTTCGCGGACGGACACGCTCGGCTGCTCATCTGGGCCATCGCTCTGGCGATCGACGTTGTGGGGCCGCAGGCCAATCTGTGGGTGCCCGGGTTGGGCACGACCCCGATGTCGACGTGGCGCCTGGAGCCCGAACACCTGGTGGAACGCAACCGACTGATCTTCATCATCGCGCTGGGCGAGACCGTGCTGTCGCTGGGTCGCGAGTTCTCCGAGACGGAGACGTCGACGATCGCATACATCTCGCTCGTCGTCGGTTTCGCGCTGACGGTGTCGTTCTGGTGGCTCTACTTTGCCCGGCATTCGGGCGAGGCCGAAGAACGACTGAAGCATGCCGACGATCCGACGGCGCTCGCCCGCGGCGGATATGCCTATGCGCACGCGGTTCTGGTCGGCGGCATCATCGTCTCCGCGGTGGGAACCGAGCTGATGATGGCGCACCCGAGTGAACACGCCGATCTCCCGACGGCGATGGCCATCGCGGGTGGTCCGGCCGTCTTCATGGTCGGAATCACGTTGTTCGTCCACGCCACCGGTGGGGTCGACCGATTCGAGGGTGTGGCAGCCACACTCGGGATCGCGGCGTTGGCCGCGGTGGTGGCGATCGGCACGATCGCGGAGTTGTCGCTGCTGATCGTGACGGTGCTGGCGATGCTGATCATGTACGCGCTCATCGGGGCCGCCGCGTTGCATGCCCGCGGTTCTGCCGCGCCCGCCACCGTAGGCTGACGCGCATGCGCAGAACGCTGGCGGTCATCGCGACGGCCCTGTCGACGATGATCGCCGCGGTGTCCGTGGTGTCGGCACCCGCAGCAGCCGAGGCGCTGCAGCCCGGACGCGTGCTGTCGGTGAGTCAGCTCGACTCGTGGGGCGGGCTGCGCGGGGTGATCCGGATCGGGTACACGACCACCGACGCACGAGGCGCGGTGGTACCGGCGTCGGGCATCGTCCGCCTGCCGACCGGCCCGCGTCCATCCGGCGGATGGCGGATCGTGTCGTGGGCGCACGGCACCTCGGGGTCCGGGCAGAACTGCGGTCTGGACGGGTCCGCGGATCTCATCCGCAGCACCGCGCCGATGATCGACGACCTCAATCGCGCCGGCTACGCCGTCGTGGCCACCGATTACATCGGGCTCAGCCCGAATTCGCCGGGGCCGCATACCTATTTGCAGACCCGGTCGGAGGCGACCGCGGTCATCGACATGGTGCGCGCCGCGCGCTCGATGGTGGCCGGACTCTCGCGGACCTGGGCGGTGGCCGGGTCGTCGCAAGGCGGTCACGCCGCCCTCGGAGCCGGGCGGCTCGCAGCGAACTACGCGACGGGGCTGGACTTCCGCGGTACCGCGGCACTCGCGCCCGCCTCCAACTTCGAGAACGCGATCACTCTGTTGCGCCCCGGTCTTCGGGGTCTGCCGACGGAACTGTCCGGGCCGTTCGCGGCGATCCTCGCCGGGATGTCCGCCGGGCAGCACGACGTCGACGTGTCGTCGTACCTCACCCCGCTGGGCAAGCGGATCGTCGGCGAGATCGGGCGGTCTTGCGGTCCGCAGTGGTCGTCGATCCTCGACGGCACCCGCCCCGATGCGCTGATCTCGAAATCGCTCGGCGACAACGAGTTCAAGTCCGCGCTACATCGCTACATGGGGGTGCCCACGTCCGACTTCGGAAGGCCGATCCTGGTGGTGCAGGGATTTCGGGATGCCACCGTGCCACTTCCGCTGACGTTGGCGTTGCTTCGCGAATTCCGTTCGGCCGGCACGTCTTACGAGTTCAAGATGATCAACTCGCATCACAGCGACATGCGCGAGAAGGGTGGTACGGGGATCGCCGTCGACTTCCTGAAGAAGATCATGCCGCCGCGGTGAGGTCTCGGTCTCGGTCTCGGTCTCGATGCGCTCCCTCGCTGGCGCTCGGTCGCTTACTCGACCAGCGGGACGGTTGCCGCGAGGGGTCGCGGTGAGATCCGCCAACGCTTCTCAGGACGTCATCCGCGTGACCGCCGGCGGTGTCCAGGTGCCGTCGAGCACAGACGGTTTCGGCGCGTAGAGGCGAAGAGTCACGCCGATCGGTCCGGCCGGGGCGGGGAGCCAGTTGGACACCTTGTCGGCACCGGGATTCGACTGCTGCAGGTACAGGTCGAGTGAGCCGTCATCGTTGTAGCGCAACGCATCTCGGTCGCCGATCGCGAACCGGTCGAGTTCGTTGGCGGTCTGGTAGCCCTCGGCGTCGTACATCGTGACCGACCAGAACGCATCCACGGGTGGAATCGCATCTGCCGCAAAGTGGATGGTGTAGTCGTTGTCGCCCGACAGGGGTGCGCCGTCGGCATCGGTCACCAGCACCGGGTACACCGCGTCGTTGGCCGGGTTGGCGCCCAGGCCGATCAGGGTGACCCGCGCCCGGGTGAGGTAGTCGTTGCCGTACACGCCGATCGAATCGGTGAGGATCTCCCAGCCGTTGACCCGCTTGCCGAGCGTGGTGAGGACCGCGATCTCGGCCAGGGCGGTCTTGGCGCCGTGCTCGATCTGGGCGAGCTCGTCGGCGCCGAAGCGGTCGCGGAAATCCTTTCCGGGGACGATGCCGAGCCGCGAGATCCGTGCCAGCACGGAGAAGTCCGTGGGGTGCGGCGGATTCAGCTTGAGGATCTGTGCGGCAGCGGTGAAGTAGTCGACAGCGGAGAGCCCGTTGACCAGTCGCAGAGGCTCCTCGGAGAGGTCGATGGTGTCCAGGGGCGACGGCCCCGAACCGGCCGACTTTGCGTCGACATCGAGCGGTGTGACCCGCCACCCGTCCTGGAAACCGCCCACCGCGGCATAATCCTGGGGCCCGTTCGTCTGGGTGCGACCGACGACCCACGCGTGGTTGGTCGGGCAGGCGATGTGGGTGGCGTCATCCGGCAGCGAACCCACGTAGCCGGGCGGAGTCAGTACATACCGTTGCGGGCCCGTGCCGGTGGTGCGCTTGCCCGGCGCGGCGAACACGTCGGTCCACATGTCCAGGATCGGCAGCATGTAATAGCGGTCGTCGCTGTCGGGAACCTCGACGACGACCGGCCCCACCGTCAGATCAAGCCACGCCGACGAATACAGGGTGTCGAAATTGGGACGGACGACGGCGCGGAACTCGGCCGGCGGGAATGCCCGGAGGTGATGAATCCGGTTGGCGGGCCCGGCCACCGGATTCGGCGAACCCGCGGCGGTGAGTTGGCGCCGCGTCACCTCCATCGCCATCAATGGATACAGATAGGTGTACGCCTCGGCCGACAGCGTGGCCAGGTCGTCGGAGAGCGTGCTCATCGTGTCGGTCCCCAATGATCGGTCGTCGGCGCGCGGGTCAGGACAGGGCTTTGGCCTTCAGCGCCTGGAACTCTTCTTCGGTGATCGCGCCGCTGTCGAGCAGGCCCTTCGCGTCGGCGATCTGATCCGCCGACGACTTGCCGGCCACCGACTTGATGTACGCGTCGGTCTGCTGCCGCATCTCCGCCTGCGCTGCCTGGGCGCGTTGCGCCATTCCGTGCCCGCGGGCGATGAGGTACACCAGGGCGGTGATCCAGGGGATGAAGATCAGCAGGATGATCCATACGGCCTTCCACCAGCCGGAGAGCGCGCGGTCACGGAAGAGGTCGGCCAGGATGTAGAAGAGGACCATCAGATAGGCGACGAACGCGAAGATCACCAGCGTGTACCAGATGAAGTCCCAGAACGAATTCCACATTTCGAGTCGGCTCCTTGTATTGCAGATGAGGGCGGACCGGATGATCCCGAGCTCAGCATGCCGACGATCCGGCGCCCGCGGATCATACGGATCGAATGAAGATCGTCGGCACGGCCGGCGCGGCACCGTCAGGACGGGGACGGCGCCGCCGGATCGATCCGACGGCGGGCAGTCGAACCCACCCGGCCGTGTGCCGGGACCCACAGCAGCGCGGCGGATGCGAAAGCCAGTGCCCCGGTGACCATCACCAGCACGCCGATGTCGTCATGGGTGATCAGCATCCCACCGAGAAGGGGTCCGAAGATCGTCGCGACCCGACCGATCGCGGCGGTCACGCCGACACCGGTGGTGCGTAGCCGTCGGGGGTACAGCTGCACCGCCAACGCGGCCAGACCCGCAGCGCCGGCGATGAGCCCGGCGCCGGCGACGGCCATCAGCGGCAGGATGCTGCCGGTCACGGTGGCTGCGATCATCAGTGCCACACCGGCCACGAGCAACATGACGACCAGCGTCGCCCCCAGACCCGTGCGCCCACGGACACCCGCCGCGATCACACCGCCGACCATCCCACCGCCGGCCATCGCGGCCAGCGCGAGCGGGGCGGCCTGGGGGCTTGCCCCGGCGACCACCGCCATCGTCGGCAACCAGGACTGCAAGAGGTTGTAGGACAGGAAGACGGTGAACGAGCCGGCCCAGAGCGTGAGACTGGCCGCGCGCAGTGACGGCGTC
Organism: Gordonia sp. NPDC003424; assembly: GCF_053588655.1. NCBI lineage: Bacteria > Bacillati > Actinomycetota > Actinomycetes > Mycobacteriales > Gordoniaceae > Gordonia > Gordonia sp. NPDC003424. The sequence continues at coordinate 44,154 of NZ_JBSFQJ010000007.1, read as the reverse complement.
AACAACGGTCGAAGCGCGACGTGCGGTGCCGGTGCAGGGTGGTGGCGGTCGATGCCGGGCCACACCGCGATCACCGCTGCCGCCGCGATGGCGAGTATCGACGGCACGACAAAGGCTGCGCGCCAACCGAACAAGGCGATCAGCGGGCCGTTGATCAAACCGCCGAGCAGGTTGCCGCCGGTCAACCCCAAGACCACGACCATCGCCGCGGATTGCCGTTGCCGCGGCGACAGATCACCGGCGATCGAGACCGCGGCGGGCAACACCAGGCCCAGACCGATTCCGGTGACGAATCGGACCGCCGACATCTGCCATTCGTTCGCGACGACGAGCATCGGGAGGGTGCACAGCCCGAACAGCAGGACCGACCGCCACACCACCGTTTGACGATCCCAGCGGCGGCACAGTGCGCTGCTGGCCAGATACCCCAACGCGGTGCCGAGAGCGGTGAGCATCAGCGCCCGGGTCAAGGCCGACGGGTGGACACCCCAGTCGTCGGCGATGGCGGGCAGTGCCGACGGGAGGGCGGCGGTGTCGAGTCCGTCGACCACCAGTGCCGTGATCAGCAGGGCGGTCAGCCCCACTCGATCCATCCGTGCGGTGCGCGGCATGCGCAGACAATAGCCGTTTCTGGTCAGCGCCGGTCGTCGGTGTCCAGGGACCGGATGTGCGAATCCTGACAGTTGCGTCGTCGTCGGATGCCGGACTCGACGACGGAATCCGGGTCGTCGAGCGGAGCGGCACGGACGACCGGATGCCCGATCACTGCTCGACGCCGCAGACGTCCCTGGCGAATCCCCATTTGCGCCTCCACTTGGATGTTTGGTTGATACGAGCATGACCCCACCCGACCGCCGATGTCGTCATTCGGGCCGGATGAAGAGGAATGCAAGTGAATCGCGGCTTGGCCAAGGTCTCACGCTCGCACAGATACGGTTTACTATTCTCTCGGGCTCGTCCGCCCGAACCGGATAATGCCGAAGCAAGAGGTGAGGGGTGGAATACAAGCTCGCCCACGGAGCTCACAGTGGACGACCGGCCATCCCGCCGGGCTACGTCCGGCGTCGTCGTATCGACGAGGCCCTGAGCGACGGCATCACCCGACCGGTCACCGTGGTCAGCGCCGGACCCGGATACGGCAAGACCCTGGCCGTGGCCGCCTGGGCCGAACGTGTCGTGCGGGATCGGCCGCTGGCCTGGATGGTCGCCGATGCCACCGGCAGCGTGCGGGCCTTCTGGACCGCGGCGCTCACCGCATTGCGGTCCGCCGACGCACTGCCGGATGACCACGTTCTCAACGAGATGGCTCCGGGTGCCGAGTTCGGGGACACCGAGGTCGCGCGGATCGCCGACGAACTCACCGCCCTGGACCGGCCGGTCATCCTGGTGATCGACGACTTCCACCTCGTCACGGACCCGGCCTTGCTCGACTCGATCGCAGGCCTCATCGACCATCGGCCGGCCGGCCTGCGACTGATCCTGATCTCCCGTACACAACCCGCGCTGCGGTTCTCCCGACTGCAGATGTCGGGTGGCGTGACCGAGATCCACGCCGACCAACTGTCATTCACCCGCGACGAGGTGCGCGAGTTCTGCGAACGTGCCGGGGCGGCCGTGACGTCGGCCGACGTGGATGCCATCGTCGAACGCACCGAAGGGTGGCCGGCAGGTCTGCGGCTGCTGCTACTCAGTGCCGACGGCGGAGATCTGCAAACCGGGCTGCGCCGGTTCAACGGTCAGCAACGGCTGGTGGCCGCGTACCTGCTCGAGGAGGTGCTGGACAAGCTACCGCCCAGCGACCGCAAGTTCCTGCTCGCCACCAGCGTCGTGGACCCGGTGAGCGGCGACCTCGCACGTGCCTTGATCGGCCGCCGCGACAGCCGGCAGGTGCTCGAGGACCTCGTCGCCACGAACTCGCTGACGGTGCGACTCTCCGACCGTCCGGACTGGTTCCGATACCACCCGCTGCTGCGGGGACTGCTGCAGGACCGGCTGCGCGCGGAGAATCCCGACAGTGCGCTCGATCTGCACCGCCGCGCGGCCCGATGGTATCTGGGAGCCGGAGACCCGATCGCCGCGCTGGAGCACTATGCCCTGGCCGGCGACTGGGACGACATGCTGACCACCCTGGCCGGCACCGCATTGCCGTTGATCCTCTCCTCGCAAGCCCCCGCGCTTGCGGCGGCGCTGGCACCGGCAGAGGTCGAGAATGCGCGCCGCCCGAGCCTGCCCACGATGTTGATTGCAGCGATCGCCGAGTTCCATCGTCATGAATACGGGGCGATGGAGCGCAATGCCGAGGACGCCGAGGTCCTACTCGGTGGCACGTCCGAAGCGGAGGCCGCGCCGGCCCGGCTGGTCATCGGCATGGTGCACATGGTCTACGCGCGACTCGCGCGCCTGGCCGACCTGGTCGACCGGGCGGAAGAGGTGATGCGGACCGTCGACGGGCTGGGGCGGCCGATGTTGCCGGCCGCGGAGGGTCTGGCGCTGATCGCCGAGAACAACCGGGCGATCGGGCTGGCGCAGCGCGGTGAACTGGAACTGGCGGCGGCGGAACTGGAGGTGTGCCGCAAGCGAGGGGAGGCCGCCGGACTCGGCCTCATGGCGCTGGCCGCCAGCTCGTATCTCGCGCTGATCGATCTCGTTCGCGGGCAGTTCCCGGAAGTGGAACGACGTGTCACCGAGACCTTCGCGCTCGCCGAACTCCGCGGCTGGAGTCGTGAGCCACAGGTCACGGCACTCTACGCGACGCTGGCGTGGATGCACCTCGAACGAAACGAACTCGATGCCGCCGAGGTGCAGATCGCCATCGGGCGCAGCGTCGGCGCCGAGCGATTCGACGGCGGTGCCTGGCTGATGATGGAGGTCATCGCGGTTCGGGTGGCGGTCGGCCGACACGACGTCTTCGGGGCGCGGGCCGGACGTGCGTCGGTGCAGGCATGGATCGAGCAGGCGGGTCCTCTACCGGCGCTGCTCGAGCGGTGGTCGCGTGCCGCGCTGGCCGACGTCGACTTGCTGGAGGGCCAGATCCCCGAACTGCCGCCGGTGGGCGGGGGAGGAGACCCGTCCGGGTACGCCACCGGCGTCGAGCGGGTCCTACAGGCACGGGTGTATCTTGCCCGCGGCCGGCCGGCCGATGCGCTGCATGCACTGGGCTCGCCCAGCCACTTCGCGCCGTATCGGGTGCTGGCGGTGAAGGCCGCGGTGTTCTCGGCGGTGGCCGCGCACCAGCTTCGCCGAGACGCGCTCGCGATCGAGCGGATCGATGAGGCGGTGAGGCTGGCGGCGCCGATCGGAGTGTTGCGGCCGTTCCTCATCGCCGGGGACACGGTGCCGATGCTGCTGACCCGACGCCAGCACGTCGGGGCATCCGACCGGGATTTCGTGGCGAAAGTGCTTGCGGCATGCGGTGGTCCGTCGGGGGAGGCCGAGGTGGACGCATTGGTCGCCGACGATCTGCTGACCGAACGCGAACTGGTGGTGTTGCGGTATCTGCCGACGATGTACAAGGCGTCGGAGATCGCTGCGGATCTCTTCGTCTCGGTCAATACGGTCAAAACACACCAGCAGGCGATCTACCGGAAGCTCGGTGTGTCGACCCGGCGTGATGCGGTCGATCGGGCGCGGGTGTTGAACCTCCTCTAACCGACATCGGCTCTGAGCGTCGCGACGATGGCCTGCGCAGGGATGCGGCCCTGCGCGACGAGCTGCGCGCCGGCGGCTTGCGCGGCACGGGTCAACGGCAACGCGCATCGGTACTCCCACACGATGATGGCGGCACTGCGGCCGGGATCGACGGCGGCGGCGATGTTCTCGATGTCCTCGAGCGCCAGGATCTCGGCGAGCGAGTCGCGCAGGATGCGCAGCGCGTCGGTGTGCAGTTCCTCGAACTCGGACACCTCGATCTCGCCGGACGCCGTGCGCGAGACCACCAGCAGGTCCAGAATCCGGACCACGTCGCTCTCCACCAGAGAGACGATCTCCGAACTGAGCTGCTGAGCGAAAGCATCTGCTGTGCAGTCGAACTCGATCACAACATAGTCGATGGGACCAAGGGCCGGACCGCCGCGCACATCGACCTCCTGATCGTCGGATACCTCGATCAGCATCGTCGTGAGAGAGAAGAGGTGTCGTCATCCGGAAAGGATGAACATCCGTGATTTCACACGTAAAGGGTGAGTCGCGGCCTGCGAAGTGTGGAAGGCTGGACAGCATGACCGAGCAGACCTCAGACGAGTTGGTCGTGGGACCAGTCGACTACATCGTGATCGAATTCGCCAAGGACCGAGAACTCGACGGGACAGCGCTTCCGCTGCTGGTCGACCTCGTCGAACGAGACATCATCCGTGTGCTCGATCTCGCGTTCGTGCGCAAGGGCGAGGACGGGAGCATCGCGGGCGTCGAGATCACCGATCTGGACTTCGGGGACAGTCTCGACGCGGCACTGTTCGCGGAGGCAGCCAGCGGGCTGCTCGACGCCCCGGACATCGAAGAAGTCGGGTCGGTCCTCGAACCCGGCACCGTCGCGGGGATTCTCGTCTACGAAAACCACTGGGCGGCACCGTTCGCCACGGCGCTGCGACGCAACGGGGCCGAACTGGTCGCCTCGGGCCGCATCGCTGCCGAAGACGTACTCGCCGCCATCGACGCGGCCGAAGGAAAGTGAGATCACCATGCCGGGTTTGATTCGTGCGGCCGCTCGCACCGCCGTGATCGCGGGGACCGCGACATCGGTCTCCAACCGTGTGTCGCGTCGGCAAGGCCGACGCTGGGCCGAGCAGGAGGCACAGCAGGAGGCGCATTACGCCCAGAAATACGCGCCCCCGCCGCAGCAGCAGTACGCGCCCCCGCCGCAGCAGCAGTACGCCGCACCCGCTGCGGCGCCCGCCGGCGGAGCCGATGACCGCATCTCGCAGTTGCAGAAGCTCGCCGAACTGAAGTCGCAGGGCATCCTTTCCGATCAGGAGTTCGCCGCGGAGAAGGCGCGGATTCTGGGATCATGACCGCAGATCTTGCGGCCACCGTAGGGCAGCGGCCGCAGACGGTGCTGGCCGATCTCGCCGCGGTCGGCAGCGACGCGGATCGTGATCCGGTCGGACTGCTGCTCAGTCAGGCAGAGTCGCGCGTCGCCGAACTGTTGCCGGTTCGCCACGGGCGGATGTCGTTGAATCCGTTCTCTTTCTACCGAGGTGCGGCGCTGGTGATGGCGCACGACCTGGCGTCGACCCCCCACTCGGGGTTGATCGTCCAGTTGTGCGGGGATGCCCATCTGAGCAACTTCGGATTCTTTGCCACCCCCGAACGTCAACTCGCCTTCGACGTCAACGACTTCGACGAGACCTATCCCGGGCCGTTCGAATGGGACGTCAAGCGACTGGCCGCGAGCCTGGCGGTGGCGGCCACGGAGAACGGGTGCGCCCCGAAGGAGGCCAAGCGCATCGCCCGCCAGTGCGCGGCCGAGTACCGCTCGACGATCGCGGCCCAGGCGCAACTGGGGACCCTCGCCGCGTGGTACAGCCACCTCAGTCCCACCAGCGAGCTCAGCGAGGTGCGCAAGCTGGTGGACAACGCCACCACCAAGATCCTCCGCAAGGAGATCAACAAGGCGTGGGGACGTAACACCATGCAGGCGTTGGCCAAACTGACCACCACCGGCGCCGATGGCGAGGTGCGATTCGTCAACACACCCCCGCTGATCGTCCCGGTCGAAGAGCTGGTCAGCGATATGACCGCGGACGGAATCTACGCCGATATGTCCAATCGGCTCGCCTCGTACCGCGAGTCGATGGACGCGTCGAATCGCGTGCTGCTCGACAAGTTCGAGTTCGTCCGGGTGGCCCGCAAGGTCGTCGGTGTCGGCAGTGTCGGGACGCGCGCGTGGGTCATGTTGATGCGCAGCAGGATCGACGGCAGCCTGTTGTTGCTGCAAGCCAAGGAAGCGCAGCAGTCGGTGCTCGACCGATACCTCGACGACGGACCCGAGTATGCCAACCAGGGCGAGCGGGTGGTGTTCGGTCAGCGGCTCACACAGGCGGTCAGCGACGTGTTCCTGGGCTGGCAGAACGGTGACGGCTACGACGGCGTCAATCGCGACTTCTACGTCCGGCAGTTGCGAGATGCCAAGGGGTCGGTGCTGATCGGCGCATTGGAGCCCAAGGGGCTCGAAGTGTACGGCCGGGTCTGTGGACGGGTCCTGGCGTTCGGTCACGCACGCTCCGGCGATCCCGTCGCCATCTCCGACTACCTGGGCCAGACCGACGAGTTCGACCGTGCGATAGGCAAGTTCGCACTCGCCTACAGCGAACGGACGACGCGGGATCATGCGGCGTTCGTCGACGCCATCGAGCGTGGGGTGGTGGAGGCGACGACGGGGGTGTAGGCCCCGGTCAGCCCGTCTGCCGCCCGCCGACGGTGTGGACGACCACCACCTGGGGATTCCACGGGACCAGCGCGTCGACCGACGACTGCAAGGCGGCGATCGACGGCAGGTTCTCGGGGCCAAGGATGTTGACGGTGACCGTGTCTCCCGTCCATTTGACCCCGGTCACCTCGGCGTCGCTGAGTCCGCCGGCGTCCAGCCAGGCGGTCGTCGCGTCGGAGACCTGTCGAGACCACAACGAGGACAGCGAGTTCAGGACCATCGGGATGGCGACGATGACGAAGGCGATCGCCAGGATCAGATAGACACGGGCCCGATGACCCTTGGCATCGCCGGCACGTTCAAGGGACTCGCCGCTGTACCCGGCCACGGTGAGGATCGCGACACTGGTGATCACCATGGCGATCACGTTGGACGCGAACAGGATGAACGCGCCCAGCGCCAGGGACGGTGCACCGGAGCCGAGGCACACCCCGACGACACCGAGCGGCGGGACCAGGGAGATCGCGATCGCCACCCCCGGAAGGACGTCGCCGACGTCGCGTCGGGTGATGGCGATGGCGCCGACCAGACCGGTGGCCAGTGCTGCGATCAGGTCGACCAGGGTCGGTGAGGTGCGGCCGAGCACCTGTGAATTCGCCAGCACGTTGGTGGGATTCGGCAACAGCTGCGCCATCACCGCACCCAGCACCGGGACGATCACGACACCCGCGAGCACGTATCCGAGACTGCTCAGCACGAGTTTGCCGCGCCCCGCCACGATGCCCAGGCCGACGCCGAGGATGGGCGTCGACAGCGGGGCGACGATCATCGCGCCGATCACGGTGGCCGTGCTGTCGCCGATCACTCCGGATACCGCGATGAGGCCGGACAACACGAGCATGATCCAGAATGCGGACTGCTTGGATTTCGCGTCACCGATCTGCAGGTCGAGCCGGTCGGTGATCTCGTCGAGCGTTCGACGCTGGGTGTCGGGTATGAGCAGGGGCACCGAGTTCCACTCCTCGCTGGTGGGGTTCGACGTTGAGTCGGTGGTGAGATTGAAGCTATCCTGCATGCCGGTCACTTGAGCCGTTTCGGTGCCGAAATGTCATCGGCACCACGGCCTAGAAGCCGCCGATGCCCTTGCCCACCAACATGGCACCGATCACCACCAACAGCACGGCCATCACCGCGTTGTTGTGGGTCTCCAACCATTCCTTGAGGTGTTCCAACGGCATTCGGAATCGGTCGGCGGCCACCAGATAGCCGATGACGGGGACCAGTACGGTCACCGCGGCGAGCAGCGCGAAGATCACCACACAGCCGGCGGTCTGACCCACCGACAGCGATCCGGAACCGATGGCGACGCCCGCGGCGATGCACATCATCAGGTTCTTCGGGTTGATCGCGGCGAGTGCGAAGCCGATACCGAGGGCGGTGAACGGCTTCATGGTGTCGATGGCGGCCATCCACTTCGGTGTCGACGCGCTATCGCGGGATCGCCACCGCCGTAAGCCCAAGTGCAGCAACAGCACACCGAGCGCCACCTTGATCCACGAGACGCCCGAGGTGCCGCCGGAGTCACTCACGGCCCCGCCGACGACCACGAAGACCACGGTGGCAATGACGATCCCGCCGAGCCACCCGAGGCCGAACGCGATGCTGGTGACCCGCGCGTTCTGCGCCAGGAGCATCAGGATGGCCGCGATGATCGGGATCGGCGAGACGGCGATGCCGACGGCAAGGGGGAGCAGGTCACCGATCACAGAACCCATGCGGTGATGATCGGCGACCGCGAGCCGCCGGGCATCATCCAGGCCGGGTGAGAGTGGAACGGGCCGGAACCCGGCAGCGAGGATCGCCCGCTGCGGAGGGTTCCGGCCCATGCCTGATCACGATGACGGCAGGGGTTTCCTGCTCATCGTGAGGTCTGTGTGGTTTCGACTACCGGATGGAGCTACGGCGCCCAGGTGCGCGGCGCGGTACCGGCCTCGGCCGCCACCTCGGGATTGGCCACCCGGTAGGCCCGGTTGACCGCCGATACGACGGCGCGCAGGCTCGCGGTGGTGATCGACGACGCGATGCCGACACCCCACACGGTTTCGCCGTTGATCTGGGCCTCCACGTACGACGCGGCGTTCGCATCGTCGCCGGCGGTCATCGCGTGCTCGCTGTAGTCGAGGATGCGGACGTCGTAGCCGACGGTCGACAGCGCGTCGACGAATGCGGCGAGCGGACCGTTGCCGGAGCCGGAGATCTCCTTCTCCACGCCGTCGACCTTGACCACCGCGCTGATCTGGTCGTCGCCGCCGTCGATCTCGGAGGCATCGACCTTCTGCCGCATGCGTTCGAGCGGACGCACCGGGAACAGGTATTCGTCGGCGAAGACGTCCCACATCTCCTTCGGCGACACCTCGCCGCCCTCGCCGTCGGTGATCTTCTGGATCTCGCGGCTGAATTCGATCTGCAGGCGCCGCGGCAGGTTCATGCCGTGGTCGGCCTTCATGATGTAGGCGACGCCGCCCTTGCCGGACTGGCTGTTCACCCGGATCACGGCCTCGTAGGTACGCCCCACGTCCTTGGGGTCGATCGGCAGGTAGGGCACCTGCCACAGGATGTCGTCGACGTCCGAATCATCTTCGTCCGCATCGATCTTCATCTGATCCAGGCCCTTGTTGATGGCGTCCTGGTGGCTGCCGGAGAACGCCGTGTAGACCAGGTCGCCGCCGTACGGGTGACGCTCGGGGACGTTCAGCTGGTTGCAGTACTCGACCGTGCGACGGATCTCGTCGATGTCGGAGAAGGAGATCTGCGGGTCGACGCCCCGGCTGAAGAGGTTCATGCCCAGGGTCACCAGGCACACGTTGCCGGTGCGCTCACCGTTGCCGAACAGGCAGCCCTCGATGCGGTCGGCGCCCGCCTGATAGCCCAATTCGGCTGCGGCGACAGCGGTTCCGCGGTCGTTGTGCGGGTGCAGGCTCAAGATGATGGAGTCGCGGCGGGCCAGGTTGCGGTGCATCCACTCGATGGAGTCGGCGTAAACGTTGGGGGTGGCCATCTCGACGGTCGCCGGCAGATTGATGATCATCGGGCGTTCCGGTGTGGGAGCGATGATCTCGGTGACCGCGTCGCAGACGTGCTTGGCGTAGCTCAGTTCGGTGCCGGTGTAGGACTCGGGCGAATACTCGTAGCGCCACTGGGTGTCCGGGTACTTCGCCTGCTCCTCGAGCACCTTGTGCGCGGCGTCGGTCGCGATCTTGGTGATGGCGTCCTTGTCGGCGCGGAACACCACCCGGCGCTGCAGCACCGACGTCGAGTTGTAGAAGTGGACGATCACCTTGTTGGCGCCGCGGCAGGCCTCGAAGGTGCGCTCGATCAGCTCTTCGCGGCACTGGGTCAGCACCTGGATGGTGACATCATCGGGAATCGCGTTCTCCTCGATGATCTCGCGGACGAAGTCGTAGTCGGTCTGGCTCGCCGACGGGAAACCGACCTCGATCTCCTTGTAGCCCATGCGAACCAGCAGGTCGAACATGCGGCGTTTGCGGGCCGGGCTCATCGGGTCGATCAGCGCCTGGTTGCCGTCGCGCAGATCCACGGCGCACCAGGCGGGGGCGCGGGTGATGACGGTGTCGGGCCAGGTGCGGTCGGGTACCGACACCTTCTCGACCTCGTCGGCGAACTGCCGGTAACGATGGATCGGCATCGCCGAGCTACGTTGCGGGTTCCAGACCGGTTGGTTTGCGGGGATGGGGCCGGCCGGCTCGATGATCCGACTCGCGCCCGAGGTGAAGGTGTCTGCTGCTGCCATTTGAGGTCAATCTCCGTTAATTGGAAGGAAGATGACCGGCGCATAGAAAGGCCCGCGACGGAGGGCCGGTCGTATCAGACCCCGCCGCGGCAACCGAGAAGGAGCGCGCGCTGCATGCAGAGGACTATACGCTGAGTCCCTTTTCTGGCCAAACACCCACTTTGGGGGGTGCCGGTATTGTCCGAAATGGCAGATTCTGAGATCTGCCTCTCCTGATGGCCGATCCGTGACGGTGATCACCGCGGATCTCCCGGCATCGGCTCGAGGGTGGGCAGGCAGCAGCACCATCCCCCGGAAACGAGGTACCCATGGCCAGTCCCAAAGACTCCACGCAACCCAGACGCATGAGCATGAAGCGGGTGGCGGCGGCGAGTTCGATCGGTACGACGATCGAGTTCTACGACTTCTTCATCTACGGCACCGCCGCCGCCCTCGTCTTCCCGACGGTGTTCTTCCCGGAGGCCGACCAGCTGACCGGCACCATGGCGTCGTTTGCGACCTTCGCGGTCGCGTTCTTCGCCCGACCGGTCGGCGCCATCCTGTTCGGGCATTTCGGCGACCGGCTCGGCCGCAAACGCACACTGGTGTGGACCCTGCTGATCATGGGGTTCGCGACGGTCGCGATCGGGTTCCTGCCCGGATACGAGACCGGCGCGTTCGGTATCGCCCCGAACGGCATCGGCATGGCCGCGCCGATCATCCTGGTGGTGCTGCGGTTCCTGCAGGGCTTCGCCGTCGGCGGGGAATGGGCGGGAGCGACGCTGCTCACCGCGGAGTACGCCCCGAAGGGCAAGCGCGGCATGTACGCGATGTTCCCGCAGCTGGGTCCCGCATTCGCGTTCTTCCTGTCTTCGCTGACCTTCCTGATCGCGAGCGTGACGCTCGGCGAGAAGAGTTCGGCATTCCTCGAGTACGGCTGGCGTATCCCGTTCATCCTGTCGTTCGCGCTGGTCGCCGTCGGTCTGTGGGTGCGGCTGGCCGTCGACGAGACCCCGGTGTTCCGGCAGGCGCAGCAGCAACGTGCCCTGGAACCGGCCGACGGACCCAAGCTGCCGTTCCTGGACGCGTTCCGGTACCAGTGGAAGGAGATCCTGATCGCCGGCGGCGCCCTCGCGAGCCTGTTCTCCCTCTTCTACATGTCGACGGCATTCCTCACGAACTACGGCACCAAGACACTCGGCCTGTCCCGCGTCTTCGTGCTCTCGGCGGGCATGGTCACCGCCATCGTGTTCGGCCTGTCCATCGCGGCGTCGGCGATGTGGTCGGATCGGGTCGGTCGTCGCCGCGTGATCATGACGTCGTGCATCATCGCGGTGCCGTGGGTGCTGGTGCTGTTCCCGATTCTCGAACAGGGCGGCGGTTTCGCCTTTGTCGCCGGGTTGCTCGGCAGTGCGCTGATCTTCGGTATCGCCTACGGACCCGCGGGTGCGATGCTGCCCGAACTGTTCGAGGCGCGATACCGCTACACCGGTGCGGGGATGGGGTACAACCTCGCCGGCATCCTCGGTGGCGCCATCCCGCCGCTGATCGCCGCACCGCTCATCGCGGGTCCCGGGTCGATCTGGGTGGGCGTGATGCTCGCGATCCTGTCGTCGGTCAGCGTGCTCTGCTGCTACCTGGTCGTCGAGACCAAGGACACCGAGATGAGCGTGGAGAACCTCGACTCGTCCGCCGCCGGGGACGTGGCGGTCAGCTGACCTGACGGTCTCGCACCCTCATCGGACCCGGGCCACCCGGTCGATCAGTTCGTCGGCGACGGCGGCGTCGACCGGGCGTCCGGGTTCGGTACGCCAGCACGCGCCGAGGGTGTCGTAGCCGATCTGCACCACGTTCAGATGATGTGGCCATTGTCCACGTGCCCAATAGGGTTCGTCGCTGGCGCTGTCGGTGGCCGCCATCTCCGATTCCAGCAACGCCCACTGTAGGTCCCGACGTGCCGTCTGCATGCGCGGCGACCCCACCGGCGACCGGTCGGTCTCATCGACGATCGGCCCGCAGGCGCCGAGCACCTCGTCGTGGGCAAGCCGCAGCGACCGGCGATGCGCACGTGGCAGCAACAGCCACATCGACGCGACGGCCAGCACCACCCCCACCAGGGTCTCGAGGAACCGGTCGCGGACCGGGACGAACAGGCCGCCTTCGGGATTGCCCATCAGCATCGCGAGCGGCGTGATGAAGGTGACGGCGACGGCATAGTTGCCGACGATGGTGAGCTCGATGAGGACGTTGAGGATCGCGATCACCACGATCAGGCCCAGCACCTGCAGGTCGAGGAGGTGGAGCACGCTGAAGACGACCAGGCCGAGCACGGTGCCGACGAGTCGATGCGCTCCGCGCAGACTGCCGCGGATGCGGTCCGGTCCGAGTTGGAGGACGAGGACCGTGCCGAGGATGGCCCAGTCCGGGCGGGACAGGCCGAACAGCACCGACAACCCGCCGGCCAGTGCCGCGGTGACGACGACCCTGATCGTGGTCACCGTGGCGTGACCGTGCCAGTGCAGCGCCACGATCAGCCGATGCGCGACGCCGGGACGGGGAAGCGGTGGTGCCCAGGAGCCCGTCTCGTCGGGCCGCGCATCGTGGAACCGATGCTGGGATATCCAGAGTTGTTGCGCCAGCTTGGAATCGGTCTGTGCGGAGTCGTGCAGCACCGACCACGCGTGCAGCGTGGACAGGGCGACGCCGTGCCGTCGCGCGGGGTCGGCGGAGCGATTGTCGGAGAGATACTCCTCCACCGCGGCCAATGCCGCGCCGGTGGCGGCCGACTCCGGGCCGCGCGGACGCCACAGGGCCGGCGCCATTCCCACGATCAGTGACGCGACGGCTCCCGCCGCGGCGCACATCGCCAGCACCATCGGGTCCACGCCGTGGCGGGTGACGACGGTGGCGATGGCCGCGGTGAGCACGAAGAAGAACGGACCGGGCGGTCCCAGCCGCATCGCGTTGACGACGAAGACGACGATCCCGGCGCCGATCGCGAGCGCCGCGACCACGACGAGGTCGCGGGCGGTGCCGGCGTCGGCGCCCGCCCACCGGCCGAGCTGGCCGTATCCGGTCGCCACCGCCACGAGGACCACGGACCCGGTGGAGATGACCCGCCAGCGCACCCGGTACGGGCGGTTCTCGCCGTACAGCATGGCGAAACCGCCCAGCGCGACCAGCAGCGAGTCGCGGCCGAAACCGGCGGCATACAGCGCGACGGCCGGCAGAGCGAACGCCAGGCCGGCCCGTGATGCGGCACCCCACCGGCCGCGGACGTCGGGCACCGCGAAGAACAGCTGCCGGACGGCCGGGCGCGGTGGGGGAGCGGGCTTCGGCATCCATAAGAGGGTAGTCAATCCCGACATGCGCGGACAATTCCGGCAATAACGGCGCTGACCTGCGAAAACTGTTGGCGACACGTTGGTGTTTTCTCAGTGGACTCACATCTGGGGGCCATAGTTTTGCCACGCGTGCCGAGGTGGTCGCGCACGTCAAACAGGCCGGCGGCGCGTGCCGACGGGCTCCTCAGAAAGGTCTGGAAACCAGTGAACACTCAACGGATCTCACGTCGCCTCGCCTACGGCATCGCCGGCGCCGGAATCGCGTCGGTCATCGCTGTCGGCGGAGCCGCCAACGCCGCGCCCATGCCGGCACATCCGGCCAAGCCCGCCCCGTCGGCCAGCTCGATGGTGCCCGGTACCAAGTGCACGCTCGCGCAGGTCGAGCGGGCACTGGCCAAGGAGGATCCGGCTCTCGCCAAGCGGATCAACGAGCACCCGAAGCTCAAGGCGCACTTCGAGAACGGGCTGCTGATGACGAAGGAGCAGCGCCAGGCCAAGCATGCGGAGTTCGCCAAGAAGCACCCGAACGAGGCGAAGGTGCGGCACTTCCTGCGTGATCACGGCATCTCGCGGCCGGAGATGAAGAAGGCCCACGACGCCGTCGAGAAGGCGAAGATGACCTGCGGTCAGTTCTGACGATTGTGGGGCCGGCCGGCATCCGCGTTACCTGAGGTGCGATGCGCCACCCGCCCTTCGTGCGCTCGCAGTCTCGTTTACTCGGGACCCGACTCGAACGGCCGGGCCCACGTCGCGCCGAACGCGACCTCCGACAGCGGCAGCCGGGTGCGCTCCCGCTCGTCGCGTTCGCGTATCTCGTCGGGCAGGGCGCCCGGATCGTCGGCGAGGCGCCCGATCGCGACCATCACGAGTGGTCGCTTGTCGTCGGGAACCGCGAACGCGTCGCGTGCGGCGGCCGGATTGAAACCTGCCATCGGGTGGGCGTTGTAGCCGAGTGAACCGGCCTGCAGGATCATCTGCGCGACGGCCAAACCGACGTCGACGGCCCCGTAGACGTGCGGTTTGGCGTCGTCGGGGGCGTCGGTCGTGCACACCAGGATCAGCGCGGCCGACGCGGGAACCCAACTCCTGTTGCCGCGGTTGAGGGTCTCGACGAGCATGCCGAACGTCTCGTCGCCGCGGACACCCACGATGAACCGCACCGGTTGCATCCGCCCCCAGGTGGGCGCCCACCGTCCGGCGTCGAGGATCTCGGTGAGGTCGTGGGCGCCGATCGTGGCGTGCGGGTCGTAGCCGCGCGCGCTCCGGCGGTTCGCGATCAGCTCATGCATGGGGTCCAGCTTATGGACGGACGCCCGGGCGTTCGGCCATGACGACGGTCACCACCGCGGCCAGCACGCCGAGCAGGATCACGCTGGCGATGGACGCGGCGTGCATCCCGTCGACGAAGGCGGCGCGCGCGGCGGTCGCCACAGCGGTTCCGTCGTCGCCCATATCGAGTGCCCGATGCAGTGTCTCGCCGAGGGTGTCGCCGAACGACAGGCCGTTCGCGTTCTCCCGGAAGACGAGGGTGGCCAGCGAACCGAGCAGTGCCAGACCCAGCGCGGTACCCAGCTCGAAGCTGGTCTCCGAGATCCCCGACGCGGCGCCGGACCTTTCCACCGGCACCGATCCGACGACGACGTCGGACACGAGGCTGAACTGCACGCCGTAGCCGATGCCGGCGATCGACGTGCACACCAGGTAGATCCACAGCGGACTCGAGGTGCTCAGCGTGAGCAGCCCCAGGTTGCCGACGGCCGCGAGCACGATCGAGCCGACGAACGCCGCCCGCAGACCGATCGCGGCGACCACCCGCGAGGCGCCGATCGAGAATGTGGCCACCGCGATCGCCATCGGCAGTCCGGCGAGCGCGGCGGACAGCACGTCGAAACCGCGGACCGACTGCAGGTAGACGCCGGTCAGATACGACATGCCGCCGAGCGCCATCATGCCGACCAGCGCGACGGCCACCGCGCAACTGAACTGGGCGTTGCGGAAGAGCGCCAGGTCGAGCAGCGGTGCCTCGGCGCGGCGCTCGTGGATGACGAACGCCACCAGCATGGCGAGGCCGAACGCGCCGATGGTCAGGACCAGGCCGCTGACGCCGTCGGCGGCGAGGGTCTTGACCGCGTAGACGGCCGGCAGGATGCCGAGCATCGACAACACCACACCGACGACGTCGAAGCGGGCGGAGGTGACCGCGCGGTATTCCGGCACCAACCGGGGTGCGGCGATGAACAGGACGGCCAGCACCGGGACGTTGATGAGGAACACCGAACCCCACCAGAAGTGGTGCAGCAGGACGCCGCCGATCACCGGCCCGATCGCGCTGCCGCCGGCGAAGGACGCCGTCCACACCCCGATCGCGCGGGCGCGGTCCCGCTTGTCGGGGAACATGTTGGCGATCAGCGACAGGCTCGACGGCATCAGGGTCGCGCCGCCGACTCCCATCAGGGCGCGGGCCGCGATCAGCACGGCCGCGTTCGGCGCGAACGCGGCGATCACCGAAGCGATGCCGAACAGTGCGGCACCGGCCAGCAGGATGCGTCGCCGGCCGACGCGGTCGCCGACGTTGCCCATCGTGATCAGCAGGCCCGCGATCAGGAAGCCGTAGATGTCGAGGATCCAGAGCTGCTGCGCGGCCGACGGATCGATGGCGTCGGTGATGGCCGGGATCGCGAGGTAGAGGACCGAGAAGTCCATCGAGACCAGCAGCACCGGGAGTGTCAGGACGGCCAGCCCCCACCACATACGTCGGTCAGCGGTCGCGGGGGTCCCGTGACGCCGATCGGACGAATGGAAGACGGTAGACATGGCGGACTCTCCTCAAACACTCACACAAACAGATGTACGGCGTCCATGGGGCGAGCCCGCGTACGCCGTACGCTTGACGGTACGAGAATGAGTACGCTGTACGCAAGTGAATTGTTCCCGAGCCCTGGAGAGGAGGGGCGTGGCCGAGCAGCGCACCGGCAAGCTCACCGCCGACGCCATCGTCGACACCGCGATCGAGATCGCCGACCGGGATGGCCTCACGGCGCTGTCGATGCGTCGCGTCGCCGACGAACTCGGCGTCGGCGCCATGTCGCTGTACCGGCACGTCGCCGACAAGACCGCGCTGATCGGCTCGATGGTCGCCGAGATCGGACGTCGGTTCCCGTATCCCGTGCACGAGCCGGGCCCGTGGACGTGGCGGGAGCGCGTCGCGATCGCCGTCGACCTCGACTGGGACCTCTACCAGCAGCATCCGTGGGTGGTGCTGGCCTACGCGACCCCGCGATACAGCTTCGGGATCGACTCGCTCGAAGGGCTGGATTGGCTGGTCGCCGGATTCCTCGAGCTGGGGGTCGACGTGGTCCGGGCCACCGAGATGACACTGACCCTGTGGAACTACGTGAACGGCGTCGTACTGGCCACGGTGAGCGAACAGTTCCTCGGCGCCGATACGCCCGACGAGGAGTCGAGCGGCCTGGCGGATCTGATCGCCGGGCGCACCGCACCGCATCTCGCGCATCTCGGCGGGTTGTCGTCGACACCCGACGCAGCGCGGCTCACCGACCCGAGGGCACTCCTCGATGCCGGCGTCGCCGCGCTGTGTGCGGGCTTCGAGGCGACCGCTACCTGACCCGCACCGCCTCGGTCGCGGTTGCGGAGCGTTGGCCCTGGGTGACGGCCATCAGCACGCCACCGGCGACGATCAGCAGACCGGCGACGAACACCGTCACCGACATGCCGTGCGCGAAACTCGCCGCCGACGGGGCCGCCCCCTGGGTCGCCGCGCCGAACACCGCCACCATGACCGCGAGGCCGACCGTTCCCCCGAGTTGCTGAGACGTGTTCACCAGACCCGACGCCGCACCGGCGTCCTCCGGATGCACACCGTGCAGGGCGGCCGTCGTCAACGACAGGAAGGCCATGCCGCCGCCGGCGCCGACGAGGATGAACGGGCCGAGCAGGGACAGGTACGGCGTGTGGGCGTCGAGACCGGTGAGCCAGAACAGGCCCGCCGCGGCCAGACCGAACGACGTGATCAGCAGCGTCCGCGTGCTGAACCGGTCGGCCAGTACCCGCGCGGTGAGCTGCGACGAGGCGAACGTCGCCGCCGTCATCGGCAGATAGGCGACACCCGTCTCCAGCGGACCGTAGTGCAGGACCTCCTGCATGTACTGCGTCAGGAAGAACATCATGCCCATGAACCCGGCGACCATCACCAACCGCCCGGCGTGCGCCGAACTGCGGGACGCGCTGGCGAACAGGCGAAGCGGGGTGATCGGCTGCACCACGCGATTCTCGGTGTAGACGAAGCCCGCGATGAGGGCGGCGCCGACCGCCAGCGCCACGATTGTGACCGACGATGACCAGCCGTGTTCGGCGGCGTTGACCAGGCCGTAGACGATCGCCCCGATGCCGACGGTGGAGTAGAGCGCGCCCTGCAGATCGAACGAGCCGCTCTACCGGGCCGTGCGGGGCAAGGAGGCGAGCCCGGCGATGATCACGACGAGACCGATCGGGACGTTCACGAAGAAGACCCACCGCCAGTCGAGCCACTGCACGAGCGCGCCGCCGAGGACCAGACCCAGCGAGAAACCGCCGATCGACACGGCCGTGAACAGTGCCAATGCGCGGGTGCGTGCAGCGCCCTCGTCGAAGCGCGTCATCAGCAGCGCCAAGGCCGCCGGTGCGGCCACCGCCGCCCCCATGCCCTGCACGGCACGCGCGACCAGCAGCATGCTCGAGTCGGTGGCGAACCCGCCGAACATCGACGCGGCGACGAACACGGTCAGTCCGTACAGGAAGGTGGAGCGACGGCCCACGATGTCGCCGAGGCGGGCGCCGAGTAGCAACAGGCCGCCGAAGGTGAGGGTGTAGGCGTTCAGCACCCAGGACAGGTTCGAGGTCGAGAAGTCAAGGGAGCGTTGGATATCGGGCAGTGCGACGTTGACGATCGTCGCGTCGACGACCACCATCAGCTGGCAGCCGAGGACGGCCAGGAGAACGAGGGCGTCAGTGTTGATCCGGGAGCGAAGCCGTGCGCCGCGGGAGATCTCCCCGAAGTCGCCGGAGCGCTCGATCGAAGGCGAAAGAGACATGGAGGAACTCTTCTCGAGTAGGGATCATCTGTGCATCGGCATTGATGCGGTTGGGGTGATGGGTGGGTTACACTCGACACCGAAACGGAAGCTTCCTCCGATTAATATACGGAGGATTCCTCCGGTTAGCAAGTGGGGTGTGCTCGTCGTCGTGTCGGCGGGTGCCCGAGGAGATATGAGGAGTGAGTGCCGTGGCCGCGGGACCGACGCAGAAGGGATCGACACCGAAAGGGTCGACACCGAAGCGTCCGACGCGCGCGGACGCCGCCCGCAACTACGACAAGCTGGTCGCGGCGGCGGAGGAGTTGTTCGCCACCGAGGGAACCGAGGTGGCCCTCGACAAGGTGGCCGCCCAGGCGGGCGTCGGCATCGGCACGCTGTACCGGCACTTCCCCAACCGGACCGCGCTGCTCGAGGCGACCTTCCGCAGCTACTCGGCGCACATCGTCGACGACGGTCGGCGGCTGTTGGAGACCGAGTCGGCGCAGGCCGCGCTCGAGGGCATGTTCAACGCCTACATGTCGACCGCCGGGACGAAGAAGGGCATGAAAGAGGCGATCCTCGCTGCGGTCGGTGACGACGCCCAGGTTTTCGAGGAGACCCGTACCCGGTCGGCCGAGTTGATGACCGCGATCCTGGCTGCCGGCCGCCGCGACGGCGTGTTCCGCGACGACGTCGAACCCGCCGACATCTCGCGGTTGTTGGGCGGTCTCTCGATGACGTGCACCGCGGGTGACACCGAGGAGACGCGGCGGCGGCTGATCCGGGTCGTCATCGACGGGTTACGTCCGCCGGGCTGACCAAGAACCGCTCCCTCAGGCGGCGCCGAGGGGCATATCCCCTCGGACCGAGCCCACAGGGCCGATCTTGGTCGCACTCGCCTCCGCTCACATCGCGTGCGGGTACACCGTCAGCATGTGCGCGCCGAACCAGGCACTGCCGAGCACGACCGGGACCATCGCGGCCACCGCCACCTCGGTGCGCCACTTCGCGAGCACCATGGCGACCGGTACCAGCAGCACGAACGCCGGCAGGAGCAGCCGGGCGCGGCTCATCATCAGTCCGCTGGACAGCACGATCGACGCCACCACGAGCGTCCCGTAGAGCAGGACCGGCCAGGGCAGGCGTGACCAGGCCGCGATGACCAGCATCGCGAGCGTGGACAGGATGATCCACGCCGTGGCGACAGGGGCCACCTCGCCGGAATGCACGAGTGTCTCGTTGACGAAGCCGAACGTGGTGCGTCCCCAATCGAACTGGGTGCCCCACCCCTCGGTCTGGATGCGGAACCAGCCGGTCGGTGATCCGGTGTGCGCCCACACGACGGCCAGGTAGCCGAGGTAGCCGAGCGGGCTGAGCGCCACCGCCGCCCAGGCACGCCAGCCGTCGCGGCGGGCCAACACCGCGGCGAGGATGACGACCACGATGAGGACGACAGCGGTCGGCCGGCTCGCACCGGCGGCCAGCGTGCACAGTCCGGCCAGCAGCCACCGGTGCTCGAGAACCCCGACCAGCGCCCACACCGCGAGCGCACAGAACAGCGCCTCGGTATAGGCCATGTTGAGCACCACCGACATCGGCGTCGCGGCGAACAGGACGACCAGGAACATCCCGGTGCGTCGTGGGCTGACGCGCCCGATCGGCGATTTCTCGGCCATCATGTGGGCGCATCGGGCGCCGAGGCGCGCCGCGCCCACCGCCGCGAGGCAACCGAGGATCAGGTTGACGGTCAGGGCCGCGCCGAAGGGCGTGATCAGCGGTAGCTTGGCCACCGCCCCGACGAGATACGGGTATCCGGGGAAGAAGGCGTACGCGGTGTCGGCGGTGTGCAGCCCGCGGGCGTCGGTCTGGGAGTACGGGACGTCGGCGTAGCCATACCGGGCGATCGCGAGCATCCACTTGCCGTCCCACAGCCACAGGCTGTCGCCGAGCGTGGTCTCCCGGAGCTGCGCGAACCTGGCGAGCATGAGGATGCCGATGGCCCGGATGGCGAGGAACACCAGGATCGGTTCCCCCCAGGAGTGCCACGCACTCGGGCCCGTACGCGTCGGCGCCGACCTCGGGGTCGACCTCGGCGTCGGTCGGCGTGACCTGGCGTCACGGGACGGGCGGGGGCCGGGACGTGCGGAACGCCGTACACGATGATCGTCGGGGCTCGCGCCGACATCGGTTCCGGTGGCCACCTCAGCGATGGTAGGCGGTCGGACTGCGGCAGCGTTGGCGCACGCGGCGAGAGGCACCGATTCGGGTGGCGGCCCGGCCCGCCGGTAAGGTAGTCGCGCAGCCCTCAACCTGAGAAAGGCGGTCTACGTGGCACTCGTGGTGCAGAAATACGGCGGATCCTCGGTCGCGACGGCCGAGCGCATTCGTCGTGTCGCCGAGCGCATCGTCGAGACCAAGAAGCAGGGCAACGACGTCGTCGTGGTGGTGTCGGCGATGGGTGACACCACCGACGAGCTGCTCGATCTGGCGCAGCAGGTCAATCCGACGCCCCCGCCGCGCGAAATGGACATGCTGCTCACCTCCGGTGAGCGGATCTCCAACGCGCTGGTCGCCATGGCCATCAGCTCGCTGGGGGCGCAGGCACAGTCGTTCACCGGCTCGCAGGCCGGCGTCATCACCACCAGCAGCCACGGCGCGGCCAAGATCATCGACGTGACCCCGGGCCGCGTCCGCAGCGCCCTCGACGAGGGCAACATCGTGCTCGTCGCCGGCTTCCAGGGCGTGGCGCAGGACACCAAGGACATCACCACCCTGGGTCGCGGCGGTTCGGACACCACCGCCGTCGCGCTGGCCGCCGCGCTGGAGGCCGACGTGTGTGAGATCTACACCGACGTCGACGGCATCTACACCGCCGACCCGCGCATCGTCTCGGACGCGCGCCGGCTGGAGACCGTCTCCTTCGAGGAGATGCTGGAGATGGCCGCCTGCGGCGCCAAGGTCCTCATGCTGCGGTGCGTGGAATACGCCCGCCGGTACAACGTTCCCGTTCACGTGCGCTCGTCGTACTCGACCAAGCCCGGCACCCTGGTGGCCGGATCGATGGAGGACATCCCCGTGGAAGAAGCCATTCTCACCGGCGTCGCACACGACCGCAGCGAGGCCAAGATCACCGTCGTCGGACTGCCGGATCAGCCGGGGTATGCCGCCCGGGTATTCCGTGCCGTCGCCGATGCCGACATCAACATCGACATGGTGCTGCAGAACATCTCGAAGGTGGAGACCGGCAAGACCGACATCACCTTCACCCTCCCGCGCGAACTCGGCCCCAAGGGCATGGAGATGCTGAACAAGTTGCGCGACGAGATCGGCTTCACCGACCTCTTCTACGACGACCACATCGGCAAGGTGTCGCTGGTCGGCGCGGGCATGAAGAGCCATCCAGGGGTGACCGCCACATTCTGTGAGGCGTTGGCGAACGCCGGCATCAACATCGAACTGATCTCCACCTCGGAGATCCGGATCTCGGTGCTGTGCCGCGACACCGAGCTCGACGACGCGGTTCGGGCGCTGCACGCGGCCTTCGATCTCGGCGGCGAAGAAGAAGCCGTCGTCTATGCGGGAACGGGGCGTTAGCCATGGGTGCACGAATCGGAGTCGTCGGCGCAACCGGTCAGGTCGGCGGTGTCATGCGAACCCTGTTGGCGGAGCGCAAGTTCCCCGCCGACGAGGTGCGATTTTTCGCCTCACCGCGATCGGCGGGCAAGAAACTGCCGTGGGGTGACGGCGAGATCGTCGTCGAGGACGCGGCGACGGCCGACCCGTCCGGTTTGGACATCGCGTTGTTCTCGGCCGGCGCCACCATGTCACGTGAGCAGGCGCCGCGATTCGCCGCCGCGGGGGTGACCGTGATCGACAACTCGTCGGCATGGCGCAAGGATCCCGATGTGCCGCTGGTGGTTTCGGAGGTCAACGGCGAGCTCGCGCAGAATCCGCCGAAGGGTATCATCGCCAACCCCAACTGCACCACCATGGCCGCGATGCCCGTGCTCAAACCGTTGCACGACGAGGCGGGCCTGCAGCGACTGATCGTGTCGAGCTACCAGGCGGTCTCCGGCAGCGGCCTGGCCGGTGTCGAGGAACTCGCATCACAGGCCCGTGCCGTCGCCGATGACGCGGAAAAGCTTGTCTACGACGGTAGTTCGGTCGATTTCCCGGCCCCGAACAAGTACGTCGCGCCGATCGCGTTCAACGTGGTCGCGCTCGCCGGCGCACTGGTCGACGACGGGTCCGGCGAGACCGACGAAGATCAGAAGCTGCGCAAAGAATCCCGCAAGATCCTGGGGCTCCCGGATCTGCTGGTGAGCGGCACGTGCGTGCGTGTGCCGGTGTTCACCGGGCACTCGCTGTCCATCAACGCCGAGTTCGCCAACCCGCTGTCGGTGGCGCGCGCGCAGGAGATCCTGTCCGCCGCACCCGGAGTGGTGCTCACCGACGTCCCGACGCCGCTGGCCGCCGCCGGCAAGGACGAGTCGCTCGTCGGCCGGATCCGCCAGGACCCGGGCGTCCCGGACGGTCGCGGTCTGGCCCTGTTCATCTCGGGTGACAACCTGCGGAAGGGCGCCGCCCTCAACACGATCCAGATCGCCGAGCTGCTGGTCTGACCACGCACTCGGGCATCCTCCGTCCACTCACGACAGATCGGCACGATCACCATGTCCGCACCTGATGCCCCGGCCATCGCCGATCGGCTCGGCCACTACTACCAGGTCGACGGCACCTACCTGGTCGGTCGCGAGAAAGTGCGCGAGTACGCCCGCGCGGTGCAGGACTATCACCCGGTCCACCGGGACGAGTCCGCTGCTGCCGCAATGGGTTACGGCGGCCTGGTGACACCGCTGACGTTCACGTCGATCCCGGCGATGTCGGCCAACCGGCAGTTGCTGGAAACCGTCGTCGTCGGGTACGAG
This sequence comes from Gordonia sp. NPDC003424, assembly GCF_053588655.1. Taxonomy (NCBI): domain Bacteria; kingdom Bacillati; phylum Actinomycetota; class Actinomycetes; order Mycobacteriales; family Gordoniaceae; genus Gordonia; species Gordonia sp. NPDC003424. The sequence continues at coordinate 20,656 of NZ_JBSFQJ010000007.1, read as the reverse complement.
ACCTACGTGCAGACCGAGCAGGTGTTCGAGCAGCACCGTCCCATCGTCGAAGGTGACGAACTGACCACCGACGTGGAACTCACCGGGGTGCGTCGGATCGCCGGTCGCGACATGTTCACCATCACCAACACGTTCACCGATGCTGCCGGTGAGACCGTGCACTCCATGCACACCACGGTGGTCGGCGTGACCGGCGACGATGTCGACGCCTCGATGACCGACCTGGCCCGCAGCCTGATGGTCCACGACGTGACCGTGTTGTCGACCGACGCGGTGGGCGCCGACTACCACAAGACCGTGCGGCCCGATGTCCCGCAACGGATCTCGACCGGCGGCGACGATCGCACACCCGGCTCCCGGCGGTTCGACGACCTCGCCGTCGGCGACGAGCTGCCGCTGCGGCATGCGCGGCTCTCGCGTGGCGACCTGGTCAACTACGCCGGTGTCTCGGGCGACGGCAACCCGATTCACTGGGACGAGCCGATCGCCAAGGCGGCCGGGCTCCCCGACGTGATCGCCCACGGCATGCTCACCATGGGGCTCGGCGCCGGCTTCGTCTCGGCGTGGTCGGGCGATCCTGGGGCGGTCACCCGGTACGCGGTGCGGCTGTCGCAGCCGGCGGTCGTACCCGCGCTGGGCGGCGGCGACATCGAGTTCAGCGGCCGGATCAAGTCACTCGATCCGGAGACCCGCAGCGGTGTCGTCATGCTCGTCGCGAAATCCGGCGGGCGCAAGATCTTCGGGCTCGCAACCATGAACATCCGCTTCCGCTGATCGGCGGTCGCCGCGCGTATGCGATCGCCGATCGTCGTCATGGGTATCTCGGGCTGCGGGAAGTCGACGGTGGGTGCCGCACTCGCGCAACGACTCTCCGTACCCTTCGCCGACGCCGACGATCTGCACCCGCCGTCGAACCTCGCCAAGATGACCGCCGGCCGACCGCTCGACGATGACGACCGGTGGCCGTGGCTCGACACGGTCGGCGAATGGCTGGCTCGGCATCCCGGCGGATGCGTGATGAGCTGCTCGGCCCTCAAACGGGCCTACCGTGACCGGCTGCGGTCACATCAACCGTCGACATGGTTTCTGCACCTTGCGGGCTCGGCGGACCTCATCGCCGAGCGTCAGGCACATCGCCCCGGCCACTTCATGCCGCCGGCGCTCTTCGCATCACAGGTGGCGACGCTGGAACCGCTCGAATCCGACGAGTCCGGCATGGTGATCGACGTCGGGCGGGGCGTCGGGGACATCGTCGACGAGACTGTGCGACTCCTTCGATGACCACGTGGTGACTGCCGTCACGGGATCACGTTACCGTGCGGTAAGTTACTGGTCCATGAAACAAATCAGGGGGATCATCTCAACGCGGAAAGCGGGGTTACGCCGCACCGCGGCCGTGGCCACCAGTGGCGCGCTCGTAGCCACCGGACTCGCACTCGCGGCACCGACCGCGGCGGCGGCCGGTGACTTCTACTCACCGCCCGCCCGCTACACAACGACGCCCGGAGCGATCATCCGCAGCGAGCCGAGCCCACTGCTCCTGCAGATTCCGGGGGTCGCCAACCAGTGGCCGGGCACCGGTACACGCATCATGTACACGTCGCGGTATCAGGACGGAAAGCCCGCGGCGGTCACCGGCACCGTCGTCGAGCCGACCGCGCCGTGGCGCGGAAGGGGTCCGCGGCCGACCGTCGTGATCGGACCGGGCACCATCGGTCAGGGCGACCAGTGCGCCGGGTCCAAGATGATGAGCCTCCCGATGGCGATCGACCCGTCGAAGCCGAGCATCGCGATCAATTACACCGCGCTCGAAATGAATCTGATGCTGATCAACGGTGTGCGTGTGGTGATGACCGACTACATCGGGATGGGCACCCCCGGCACCCACACCTACGTGAACCGCGCCGAATCCGGACACGCCATGCTCGATGCCGCACGGGCGGCGCTGCGGGTTGCGCATGCACCGAAGAACGCGCCCGTCGCGTTCTCGGGATACTCGCAGGGTGGCGGGGCGGCGGCGTCGGCGGCCGAACTCGCCGGGAGCTACGCGCCCGAGCTGAACGTGAAGGCCACCTACGCGGGCGCACCGCCGGCCGACCTCGGCAAGGTCATCGATCGCATCGACGGCACCGCGATCGCGGGCGCGATCGGCTACGCGATCAACGGCCTCGAGGCGCGTTACCCGACGCTCGCCACGGTCGTCGATCGGGAAACCAACGCATCCGGCCGTGCGGCGCTCGAGCAGGTGTCCGGGCAGTGCATCGGCGACACGATCCTGACGCACGGATTTCAGCGCACCGGTTCCTGGACACGCTCGGGCCAGTCGCTGTCCGCGGTGATCAAGCGCTACCCCGCGGTGCAGAAGATCGTCGACGAGCAGCGCATCGGCCGGCTCAAGCCGAATGCCCCCGTGCTCCTCGAGGGCGGCATCAGCGACGACGTGATCCCGTACGGCCAGGTCGCACAGCTCTACCGCGACTGGCGGGCGCAGGGCGCCGACGTCTCGATGGTGACCAACCCGATCCCGCCGATCCTGCCGGGACTGGTGATCAACCACGCTGTGCCGATGCTCACCACGCTGCTACCGGGAACACAGTTCATCCTCACGCATTTCGACCGGTGATGTGCTGACCCTTTCGTTGGCGAACGAGCGGAGCCGGACTGCCGCTCGCAGGCGTTCGGGAACGACGGGCGTTCGGCACAGCGGTCAGGTGTGGTTGGCTGATCGCATGATTCGCGATGCGCGGCGGCAGACCCGGCGTCGCCGATGGGGATTGGGGATTGCGCGGTCGCGGCGGTTGTCGGGCTGGCCGGATCGCCGGCGGCGCCCGCCTCCGCCGCGCCGCCGACACCCGGCCTCGGCCCTGTCGGTACATCGCTGATGCATGGCGACCTGTGGTCGACGGACTCCACCCCGTACCCCGGCCCGGGGCGCTCCGCCCATGTAGCCGCGTCGTCGGTCCCGGGAGGTGCGTGCGCCGCGACGTTCATCGGCCACGACGGTATGCCGGTATCGCTGTGCACCCAGTACGTCGGCGTCTCGCCGCCGACCGTGGCCGTCTCCACCGTGACCCTGTTCGACCCGGCGTCCGCGACGCCGCTGGCACGGTCGCAACTCGCGAAGGGCGGGTTGCTCGGCGGGGTCTACGGGTATCTCGACGATCGCGACCGTGTGGTGGTGGCCGACGGTTCGGGATCGATTCTGCGTGTCGCACATCGCAAGTCGCGCAGCGGATGGCAGGTGTATGTTGCCGACCGCGTCGACGTGGCCGCACACATCCCGGCCGGCGACTCGATAACCGGCCTGGCCCCGGACTTCTCCGGCCGGATCTGGTTCGCCACCACTCACGGCGTGGTCGGGACCGTCGATCCGGCAAAGCGGGTGCGGTCCATGCATCTGCCCCGGGGTGAGGACCTTGGCAACGGTCTCTCGATCCGGGCGACCGGCGCGTCGATCCTCACCACTCATGCGCTCTACGAGATGCGAGCGGGTGTCGACGGCATGCCTCGGGTGGTGTGGCGCCGGGCCTATGACCGTGGCGCCGCACGTCGGCCGGGACAACTCACCTGGGGATCCGGCACGACGCCAACCTATTTCGGTCCGGGAGGCGACGGCTGGGTGGCGATCGTCGACAACGCGTCGATCCCGCAGTTGATCGTCTACGACTCCGACACCGGCACGACGGTGTGCCGGATGCGGGCCTTCGGCACGTCGGGGCAGGGCACCGAGAACTCGCCGATGGCCTGGGGTGAGTCGCTCGTCATCCCCAGCACCTACGGCTACCAGTACCCGCCGATGGCGGTCAGCGGTCCCAGCGTGCCGCCGGATGCACCGTTCATCGGTGGGTCGACCCGCATCGACGTGTCGACGCGGGGATGCCATCGGGTGTGGGAGAACAACGACCGGCTGGCGTCGTTGCCGAAGCTGTCGCGCGCCGACGGCATGATCCACGGACTCGGGTACGGCGCGTACCGGCCGGGCATCCAGCAGCTCGGCCCGATCTACTATCTGGCAACCGATTTCGCCACCGGACGACGGGTCGCCACCGTGCGGGTGGGCGACGGACCCGTCGACGAACCGCTGGAACTGACCGGGACGATCGGCCGCGACGGCACGCTGTGGCAGGCGACGGTCGGGCGGATGCTCAAGATCGCTCGGTAATGCGTGGGCGCCGCAGTGCAAGAATCGACGGCATGACCGATCCCGCCGACGACCCGGACCGCGTACCGACGCAGGCCGAACTCGATGCCGAGGATCTTGCGGCGATAGAACGGAGTTCACGCGATCGGGATCAGGCCACCCTGTATCCGCCCCGCGAGTCCGATCCCGGCCCCGCGCCCGCGGCGCTGTCCCGGCACGCGCGGGTGGCCTGGTGGGGCGCGGCGATCGCCGGTCTCGTCAGCGTCGGCTACGGATTCCTCAACCTCGGCACCATCACCGACCTGCTGAGGCAGCGGCTGTTGCAGGGCATCACCACCGACCCGCGCAACGCGAGCAGTCCCGATCAGGTCAACTCGCTGGCCGGTTTCTTCCCGCCGTTCATGTTGGTGATGATCGTCGTGTTCCTGGTCGTCGAATACCTGCTGCTGGTCGCCGCGGCCAACCACCACAGCCGCAACTGCCGCAACTTCTTCCTGGCCGCCGTCGTGGTGAACCTGCTGTGCATCCCCATCGGTATCGATCTGCTGTTCCGCTATCCCGAGGTGTCGTCGCTCATGCCGATCGTCGGCTGGATTCAGTTCGGGCTCTTGGTGCTTGCGGCCTTGTTCACGCTGCAGCGGGCGGTGAACCGGTGGCTGCCGGCCTCGACGCGGATGCGGCCCAGTCGGGTGTTGCGGGGCAAGTGATCTCGATGCGGCGCCTCGCTGCGCTCGGGGCCTTACTCGATCAGCGGGGGGCTCTGCGGATCGGTGGGGAGCCTGTGCTTGTTCGCTGGTCGCGTATCGAGGCCATTTCGCTTTGGGTGACAGGTGATCTCGATGCGGCGCCTCGCTGCGCTCGGAGCCTTACTCGATCAGCGGGGGGTCATCGGATTGGTGGGGAGCCTGTGCTTGTTCGCTGGTCGCGCATCGAGGCCGCTTCGCTTTGGGCGACAGGTGATCTCGATGCGGCGCCTCGCTGCGCTCGGGGCCTTACTCGATCAGCGGAGGGGGTGACTCTGCGGATCAGCGGGGGGCTCTGCGGATCGGTGGGGAGCCAGCGGAGGCTTTCGGATCGGCGGGGGAGTGCTCGGGTCAGCGATATCCGGCCGATATCAACGGAGCGCCAGGAGCTCTTTGGTGAACTCGGCCTCGTCGATGCGGGTGCTGCGGCCGTCGACGACGACGGTCTCGCCGCCGACGATGACCGTGTCCACGATCGACCGGGATCCCGTGGTGAGCAGCGATGCCCCGGGGTCGCGGACCGGCAGGGTGGCGTAGTCGCGGTCGAAACGGATCACCGTCAGGTCCGCGGGCATCCCGACGCTGACACCGCCGATCACCTCGGGCAGTCCGAGCGCGACATTGGCTCCGCCGCAGGCGATGTCGAGCATGTCGCCGAAGCCGAGCAGATCCGCGCGCTTGTGTACCGCCCGCTGCAGGTAGGCGGCGATGCGGAACGTCTCGAGCATGTCCTGTGTGTCGTTGCTGGCCGCGCCGTCGACCCCGAGGCCGACCGCGAGACCGCGATCGAGCATGGCCGGGACGGGCGCCACCCCGCTGCCGAGGCGCATGTTCGACAACGGGTTGTGCGACACCGCAACCCCACGTTCGGCGAGGATGCCCTGACCGACGTCGTCGAGTTCGACGCAGTGCACCGCAAGTACCCGGTTCCACAGGAAGCCGGAGCCGTCGAGGTATTCTACCGCGCCAACCCCGGCGTGCTCCAAGCACATCCGGTCGTCGGTCGGCGTCTCCAGCAGATGGATCGAGACGGACAGATCGCGCTCCTGGGCGAACTCACGCAGCCGCACCATGCCCGTCTCGGTCAGCGACCTCGGGTTCGGTACCGCCAACGCGATCTCGATCCTGCTGTCGCGCACTCGTTCCCGAAGGTGGTCGACGTGGTCGAGGACGTCGCCCAGCGGTTGCATGAGACGCGGCTCGAAGCCCCACTTGCGCGTGGCATCCGGCCGGTCGGCGACCCCACGGCCGAGCACTGCACGAATTCCGGTGTCGCGCAACGCCTGTATCACCGCGGCATGGACCTCGTCGGACGGATGTGGCCACATGTGCTCGACGACGGTGGTCGTACCCGACCGCAGCGCTTCGAGGCAGGCCGCCACGGCGGCCAGGTAGGCGCGCTCCGGGGTGATCGCGATCGATTCCTGCCCGACGGCCAACAGCCACTCCAACAGTGGTGTGCACTCGGCGATCCCGCGCATCAGCGACTGCTGGAGGTGGGTGTGGGTGTTGACGAACCCGGGGATCACGTACCCGGAGCCGTCCCCGGGCCGCGCGCTGGGACCGATCGACTCGACCACACCGGCGGCGATGCGGACGTCCTGATGGGACACCCACTCGCCACCGGTGTACACGCAGACGTCGGTGAGCGTCGAATTCTGTTGCGTCACAGCAGTCTCTACTTGCGGAAGTTCGCGGCGATGCGGTGCGCGATGTAGTCGCCACCGGTGATGGGCGGATAGGTGCCGCCGGCGCTCTCGATGACCGCGTCGGTGTCGGCCTGGGCGAAGTAGGCGATCGTGTACCGGGGCCCGGTGTACTCACCGCGCCGCGGAGCGCGCACACGGTGGAAGTTCGACGGCAACCGGTCGTCGGACCAGCGCATCAGCATGTCGCCGATGTTGCAGGTGATCGCCTCATCCGACGGCTCGACCGGCGTCCACGCCTGGGTCTGGACCTCGGCGCCGGGCAGAACCTGCAGTCCGCCCTGACCACTCCGCTGGAATAGCAGGGTCAGCGCGTCGAAGTCCGTGTGGGCGCCCGCGCGCCAGACGTTGGGCTCGTCGATCAACTCGTCGGGGAAGGCGTAGTAGTGCAGCAGACGCAGCGTGCTCTGGTAGTTCTTCGAAGCGGGATTGTGTGCGCGCGTGAAGAATTCGGGGTCGAAGCCGAGCTTGTCGGCGAAGCAGCCGAGCAGCTTCATGGCCAGTTCCCAGCACTTGTGCTCGAAGTCGAGCAGGGTGGCGCGGAAGCCGGCGAGCTCGTCGTCGGACGGCCACAGGCCTTCCATCCGCGGCCGGGTGAGCTGATAGGACTCCTTCTGATCCGGCGTGCCGACCGACGGGCGGACCTGGCTGGAGTACTCCCATCCGGCGTTGGTGCCCTTGTGCAGCGGGTACTGCTCCTTGACCGCGCGGTCGAGGGCGAAGAACTTCTCGGACATCGCGAATGCGTGGTTGACCTCGGTCATGTCGATGCCGTGATCGACGACCTGGAAGAACCCGATGTCGGTTGCCGCCGACCAGAGTTCGTCGGCGATCTGGTCGCGCCGTCGATCGAAGTCGGCCAGCGAGATCCGGCGGACCTCACGGTCGGTGGTCTCGGTGCCGACGGCACCCATGCGGGACTCGAGATCCAGTTCACCGAGGGCATATTCGTGCGTGGTGTGGCTCATGATTGTTCTCTCTGTGGCAATGAGGCCGACATGCGCTTTTCGACGCGAAGTGCTGAGAGAAAGCCTTTCGCGGACGCGAACACCGGACGTCTTGTCCGCTGCTACACGCAACCTCGTGGCGACAATGCTAAGGCACGTCGTTGGTGTCGGCCACCCGAAGCGACGGCGACGGTTAGGCTCGGCTACTTTTCTGGATCTCTTCCACAAACTGGAACTAATCCAGAAAAGTCTGTAGAGTGGGGTACGTGCAGGACAGAAAGCGTTTCCAAGAGCAGCTGCGAGCTGCGGGTCTGCGGGTGACCGCGCCTCGTCTCGCGGTGTTGGAGATCCTGCACGACCACCCACACGAGACCGCCGAGTACGTCGCGGCCGGGGTACGGGACCAGCTCGGAGCCGTGTCCACACAGACGGTCTACGACGTCTTGCGGGCATGTGCCGAACGAGGCCTTCTGCGCCGGATCGAACCCGCGGGTTCGCCGGTGCGCTACGAGACCCGCACCGCCGACAATCATCACCATCTGATCTGCCGGTCATGTGGCGAGATCGTGGACATCGACTGCGCCGACGGCGTGGCGCCGTGCCTGGCCCCCGACCGCGATCACGGCTACCTGATCGACGAGGCCGAGGTGACGTTCTGGGGACTCTGCCCGACGTGCCGGCAGGCCCAGGCGAGGCCATCCGCGCCACCAGCGACCGCACGATAACCGTACGGGTCCGACCCGTACCCGAGTCGTCGCACGCCAGCCCGTGTGACGTGAAAGGAGTTGCCACCATGGCGAACTCGACCGCAATCATCACCAGCACCCTGACCGAGGAGCAGAAGTCGATCACCGGTCAGGCTCTGCAGGAGACCGTCGTCGACCTCATCGACCTATCGCTGATCGCGAAGCAGGCCCACTGGAACGTCGTCGGCCGCCAGTTCCGTTCGGTGCACCTGGAACTCGACGTCCTGGTCAACGTGACCCGCGAGTTCACCGACGCCGCCGCCGAGCGCGCCACCGCGATCGGTGTCAGCCCGGACGGACGGGCCGAGACCGTTGCAAAGACCGCCCGCACCAAGGGATTCGGTGAGGGATGGACCGATGACGCGGAGGTGGTGACGGCCGTCGTCGACAACCTGCAGGCGGTCATCGCCGGTCTGCGCGAGCGCATCTCGGTGACCGAGAGGACCGATCCGGTGACACAGGATCTGCTCATCGAGATCGTGTCGAAGCTCGAGCAGCTGCACTGGATGTGGCAGGCCCAGGTCGCCTGACGTCTGGGCGAACTCGAATCCCCGCCGGCGAGTCCGGCGGGGATTTGTGCTTTGGGGCGTTTATTCGACCGGCGGGGGTGGTTGCACGCCCCCGACCGCCTGTAGCGTGAGGCCTCGTGGACACGTGGGGAGCAGTTGTCGGCCTGGGGTTGATCGCGGTGACGGTGGGCGTGATCGCCTTCGTCCGCTATCGGGAGCGGGAGACCCGGAAACTCCAGGGGGACGTGGCACTCGCGCTCGAATTGCGGTCCCTGGCCGGCGACGACGCCGTGCGGCTGGCCGCGGTCGACGAGTTCGAGCTGGCGATCTACCAGCGGCTGTTCTTCGCGTCGGTCGTCGCGCCGCGGATCCGGAGTGCGGCGTGGTCGCTGCTCGGGACGGTGTTCGCGGTCGTGGCGGTGCTGGTCACCGCGTCGGGTGGGGGACTGACCTTCGACGTCGTGCACATCGCGGCATTGGCGCTCGCGGTGATCTTCGGTCTCGCGACGCTGGTCTTCACCGTGCTCGCCCTCTACAACTCCGCGACCACACCTCGGGTCTCGTTTGCCGAGTCGTACGCGGCGGAGTGACGCCCGATCCGCTCAGCGGCCCGGTGCCGCGAACCTCCGTCGATACACCGTGGGGGTCACGCCGACCGCGGCGTTGAAGTGGTGCCGCAACAGGGTCGCCGACGCGAATCCGACCTTGCCGGCGACCACGTCGACGGGAAGATCGGTCGATTCGAGCAGCCGCCGCGCGTGGAGAACCCGCTGCTCGGTCAGCCACCGGTGCGGCGAGACCCCGACCTCGTCGACGAACCGCCGCGCGAAGGTGCGGCTCGACATGTGCATGCGGTCCGCGAGGTCGTCGACGGCGATCTCGCGGTCGAGGTTCTCCATCATCCATTCGAGCGTCGCCGCGAACCCGTCCGAGTCGCACATCGGGATCGGCGCCTCGACGAACTGCCGCTGGCCGCCGTCGCGGTGCGGCGGCACGACCATCCGCCGGGCGATGCGATTGGCCACCTCGGGCCCGAACTCCTCGCGTACCAGATGCAGCGACGCGTCGATGCCGGCCGCGGTTCCGGCGCTGGTGGTGATCGGGCCGTCGTCGACGAACAGCACGTCGGTGTCGACCTTCGCCTTGGGGAACATGTCGGCCAGCTTGCTGCCGTAGCGCCAATGGGTGGTGCAGCGCCGGCCGTCCAGCAGTCCCGCGGCGCCGGCGGCGAACGCCCCGGAGCAGACCGTGAGGACCCGGCCGCCGTTCTCGACGACCCCGTTCAGCGTGTCCAGGATCTCGGTCGGAAAGGGCCCGTCGGTACTGCCGCCGGGCACGGCGACGAGATCGGCGCGCAGGCAGTCGTCGAGTGAGTGCGGAGGGACGACCGATGCGCCGTTGCCGATGTCGAGCGGTTTCCCGGGGTCCGGTGAACCGATGAGGAACTCGAAGGCGGGCACGCCGTCGTCGGTGCGGTCGAGGCCGAACACCTCGTTGAGCACGCCGAACTCGAACAGCGCGACCTTGCGATAGAGAAGTACGGCGACGGTGCTCAACACCGAACTAGTATGGCAGAAATTTTGCGCACAATGTCATTAGCGCCACTGGTGGCATGATATTTTCGGCAGAATAATTTCTGTCATGAACACATTGATGCTGGTCACCCTGCTTGTTGTCGTCGTCGTGCCCACCATGGTGGTCGTGTATCGCGCGCATCGCGCCGTCGGCGACCCGACGCCCATCCCGCTCGGCCATCTCGCCGGACTGGCCGTGCGCAGCCACAATCTGCCACCCACCCGCGGCCCCGACACCGATCGCATCGAGCGGGAGCTGTTCGCGCTGCAGTTCCATCACCGCGATTGCGGGTGAGCTCCGGGTGCGGCCGGGCTCGCCGACCGCGTCCCCGATCGTGTCGGCGAATCCTGGTAGTTTGGGCGCGTTCAATCCTGGCGTGAGAGCCGTCGGGTGCTTCTCGATACGAGCTGCAGGGGGCGACGCCAGTGTCGCGACAAGGGATGTGGCTGGTCGGCGTCGTGCTTGTCGTGGTCGCCGTGCTCACCGCAGGCTCGGCGGTGGTCCGGACGTCGAGCCCGAGCGCGGCCGCGCAGCTGCCCGCCGGTACGGCCGAGGTGATCGGCGGTGCCGACGTCGGCGACAGTGTCGTCGTCAGTCGAACGCTGTTCACCCGATCGGACGAGGCGATCGTCATCGACCCGGCCGCCGAACCCGACGTGTGGAATCGGGCGCGCGAGATCGCGGCCGGGCGTCGGGTCCCCGTCTTCGCGGTGGACGGCGGCAACCGCGGCGCCGTGGCGACCGAACTCGACCGGCTGGGCACCTCGCAGCTGTACGTCGCCGGAAGCCGGGCGGCCGGCGACGGCCTCGGCGTCGGGGCGGTGTCGACCGACCTCTCGCGAGTGTCCGGCAACGACTTCCGCGGCAGCGGATCGATCGTCTACCTCGTCGACGCGGCCAGGCCCGACGCGGAGATGACCGCCCAGGCGGCCGGCGCACAGGTCGTCCGGGTGCCGGTGGCCGATCCGCGGTCCACCGGGACGTCGGTGCAGACGCTGCGTGAGCACCCCCGCGCCCCCGTCCGTGCCTTCGGCAACGGCTTCGGCAGCAGTACCGACTTCGCCGACCGCGTGCGGACCGCACTGTCCCAGGCCGAGCTGCCCGGTGGTGGCCAGCAGGTGTTCCCGGGCCGTCGCGTCGTGGCCCTCTACGGTTCACCCGGCTCGCCCTCCCTCGGGCCGCTGGGCGCGCAGAACCTCCCCGCGTCGATCGCGCGAGTGAAACACCTTGCGGCGCAATATCAGCCACTCAGCCCGGTCCCGGTGATCCCGGGTTTCGAGATCATCGCCACGGTCGCATCCGCGGCACCCGGTCCCGACAACACCTACAGTTCGATGATCGATCCGGCGGTGATCCGGCCGTGGGTGCAGGCCGCCCGCAAGGCCGGTGTGTACGTCACGCTGGACCTGCAGCCCGGGCGCACGGACTTCCTCACCCAGGCGCGCCGCTACGCGGACCTGCTCGCGGAGCCGAACGTCGGTCTGGCGCTCGACCCCGAATGGCGGCTGAAGCCCAACCAGGTCCACCTCACGCAGATCGGTTCGGTGTCGGCGGCGGAGGTCAACGCGACGTCGGCGTGGCTGGCCGGCCTGGTGCGGTCGAAAGGGTTGCCGCAAAAGGTGTTCGTCCTGCACGAGTTCGACAGCGACATGCTGGCCAACCGCAACCGGATCGTCACGTCGCACCCGGAATTGGCCACGGTGATCCACGCGGACGGACATGGCACGCCGCCGGTCAAGATGGACACGTGGCGACGGATTACCACCGATCTGCCCCCGAACGTGTGGATGGGATGGAAGAATTTCTTCACCGAGGACCATCCGACGTTCACCCCGGCGCAGACCATGCGGGTGCGCCCGACGCCGTGGTTCATCTCGTACCAGTAGCCGTATCGGCAGGAGGTGGGTGGTGGCGGCGACAATCGCCGAGTTGGCCGACTGCCCGGACCCCGCGGCGCGCGCGGATCCGGTCGACATCCTGAACGCTCAGGACCTGTCCCGGGTCGCCGAACTCGTCCCCGTGCGCAACGCGCGGATGGCGGCCACCCCGTTCACCTTCTACCGGGGCGCGGCCGCCGTGATGGCCGCCGATCTCGCCGCGACGCCCGACTCCGGTATCTACACCCAGATCTGTGGCGACGCGCACCTGAGCAACTTCGGGGTCTTCTACACGCCGGAACGTCGACTGATCTTCGACGCGAACGACTTCGACGAGACGAGCGCAGGACCGTTCGAGTGGGACGTGAAGCGACTTGCGGGCAGCTTCGTCGTGGCCGGCCGGTTCAACGGATTCGATCCCGAGACGGTGTATTCGCATGCGCGCGAGGTGGCCAAGACCTACCGCAAGTGGATGCTGTCGAGCGTGCAGCAGCACACGATGGACTGCTGGTATGCGCGGATCGACACCGAGGAGATGATGGCCGCCCTCGGCCCGAGCCTGGACAGTTCGACCGCCGAGCGCACCGTCAAGGGCCTACGCAAGGCGCGTCACCGCAACAGCATTCAGGCCGTCAGCAAGCTGTGCGTGATCGACGACGACGGTCACGCGCACATCCGCAGCGACCCGCCGCTGCTCGTTCCGGCGCACGAGCTGTTTCCCGACGAGCATGCCGACATGGTCGCGGAACGGGTCGAGGCGCGCATACAGGAGTATCGGGACAACCTGCCCGACTATGTGCGGGCACTGTTCGATCAGTTCACCGTCGTCGACATCGCCCGCAAGGTCGTCGGGGTCGGCAGCGTCGGAACCCGCTGCTGGATCGTGCTCATGCGCGGCCGTCGATCGGGCGACCCGCTGTTCCTTCAGCTCAAGGAGGCTCAGCGATCGGTGATCGCCGATCACGTTCGGGTCGCCCAGTATCCGAATCAGGGCCAGCGCGTCGTGGAGGGCCAACGGCTGCTGCAGTCGGCCAGCGACGTCTTCCTCGGATGGACGTCGGGCCGCGACGAGAACGGCCAGCTGCGGGACTTCTACGTCCGGCAACTGCGTGACGGTAAGGGCTCGGTGGTGATCGAGGCGATGAGCCCCGACGAGATGAAACTGTATGCGCGGCTCTGTGGCCGGGCACTGGCTCAGTCCCACGCCAGAACGGGCAGTCGGTATGCGATCGCCGACTATCTGGGCAGCGGCAAGGGATTTGCCAAGGCCATCGCCGCGTTCTCCATCTCTTACGCCGATCTGAACGACGGTGACCACGCCGCGATGACGCAGGCGATCGCCGAGGGCCGTCAGGTGGCCGAAGACCTCGGATGACCGCGCGTGCCCGGCGTTGTCGTGACACTCTGATCAGACGCACCGGGAATCGAAGAGGAGTCCGATGAGCGACGCGCTACGCCAACGAGTTCGCGACCTGATGCCGCAGGCGAAAGCCGACCTGACAGCGATGGTGGGCTTCGCGTCGGTGCACGATCCCGAACAGTCGCCGCCGCAGGAATGCGAGAAGATGGTCGCCTGGCTGCAGGAGACGTTCACCGATCTCGGATTCGCCGACGTCGACGCGCACGAGACCTCCGACGGGAGCAAAGCCGTCACCGGGCACCTCGCCGGCCCCGACGACGCACCGACCGTGCTCCTCTACTTCCATCACGACGTGCAGCCGCCGCTCGGCGCCGACGAATGGGACTCGCCGGTGTGGGAGCTGACCGAGCGCAACGGTCGCTGGTATGGCCGCGGGGCGGCGGACTGCAAGGGCAACATCGCGATGCACCTGGCGGCATTGCGGGCGCTCGACGGCGACATCCCGGTCAACATCAAGATCCTCGGCGAGGGTTCCGAGGAGCAGGGAACCGGCGGCATCGAGGACTTCGTGCCACGCAACCTCGACCTGCTCGCGGCCGACGCGATCATCATCGCCGACTCCGGCAATTTCGCGGTGGGCAAACCCAGTCTCACGGCGACCCTGCGCGGCGTCGCCAACATTCTGGTCACCGTCGAAACCCTCGGTTCGGCAATGCATTCCGGCATGTTCGGGGGCGCCGCACCGGATGCGCTCGCGGCGCTGATCGCGATGCTGGCGTCCATGCGGGATGCCGACGGCAACACCACGATCACCGGACTCGACGCGTCACAGACCTGGGACGGGGTGGATTATCCGGCCGAAGCGTTCCGATCCGATGCGAATGTGCTCGACGGGGTGGATCTGCTCGGTTCGGGACGGGTCTCGGACATGGTGTGGGCGCGTCCCGCCGCGACCGTACTGGGGATCGACTGTCCGCCGGTCGTCGGGTCGTCGGCCGCGGTCCAGGCGAAGGCGCGGGCGCGCATCAACCTTCGGGTACCGCCGGGCATGGACCCGAAACACGCGCAGGACGCGCTCATCGAGCATCTGAAAGCCGTTGCGCCGTGGCATGTCAAGGTGTCGTTCGTGCGGGAGGCCGACGGGTCACCGTTCGTGGGTGCCACCTCGGGCGCCGCGTACGACACCCTCGTGGACTCGCTGAAGAGTGCGTACGGCACCGACGACGTGCTGCTGATGGGGCAGGGCGGGTCGATCCCGCTGTGCAACGTGTTCGCGGACGAGATGCCCGATGCGGAGATCATGCTGATGGGGGTGGAGGAGCCACTGTGCCTGATCCACGCGCCCAACGAGAGCGTCGACCCGTCGGAGATCGAACACATGGCGATCGCCGAGGCGGCCTTCCTCACCGGATACGCGACTCGATTCGCGCGCCGCTGAACCGTTCCACCAGAAGGTCTTTCAGTGCGGGACGGCTCGCGGCGACGAGCATGAACACCGCCTCGCGGGCGAGGCGCTCCGGGTGATTCCCGCGCAGGAGGGCGCGGCCACCGTCGGCGGCGACGAGGGCGGCCGACGCGTCGACCGCGAGTTCGGCGGCCGCGGCCCGCGCCTCGATCAGGGTGCCGGCGTCGGACAATCCGGCGTCGAGCGCCGACCTCACCTGCCCGCCGCGTTCGCGGAGTGCGCGGGCGGCCGCGACCTGGCCGGACATGTCGAGCAGTGCGGCGCACCGGCGCAGCAAGCCCAGCGGCAGCGTCCCGTTGATGCGGACGCCGATGTTCTGCGTCGCGAAGAAGTCGTCGAGCGTGACGCGGCTGACGATGCGGTCATCCGGGACGAAGAGACCGTCGACCGCCAACGACACCGTCCGCGTCGCGTCGGCGGCGCTCAGATGCAGTGGGGACGCCGAGATCGCCGCCGGGCGTGGATAGATGGGCAGGATGGCCGCGAGCACGTCGTCGGTCTCGGTGTCCCGTGCGGAGATCTGCAGGACGTCGACGATGTCCCATCCGCTGACGAACGGGGCGTATCCGTCGAAGCGCCACCCGCCGTCGACGCGGCTCGCCCGCATCCGCGGCGGCGTGGGCACGACACCCGCGTAGGCGACACCGGCCCGGACACGACCGGAAGTGGTGGCCTCGAACAGTTCGTCGCGCAGCCGAGCGTTGGCGGTACCGGCCAGTGAGATCACCACCCCGTGGTGCTGCAGCCAGGTGAATGCCGTTGCCAGGCAACCGCTGGACATCACCTCCTGGATCTCGATGACCTGCGCGAAATCCAGACCCGGCCCGCCCGCCTCGGCCGGTGCCGCGATGCCGAACAGGCCGGCGTCGGCGATCGCGGACCAGTGCGCGGCGGGGATCAGGCCGCTGTGGTCGACCTCGGCGGCCGTCGGGAACAGGACGTCGTCGGCGATGCGATAGGCGTTCTCGACGAGCTGCACGCGCCGGGTCTCCGGGTCGATCGTCACCCGGCCAGATTACGGTCTCAGACCGTGCAGAGTGGGGAGTAGTCGCTGCGCCCGCCCGTGGTCGGGGAGACCAGGAAGGTGCACGAGTTGAAGCCGACCGACTCGACCTTCATCCGCAGGCGATGCAACTCGGCGTTCGAGACGACCTTCTTGCGGGACAGGAGGAATCCGGAGAAGCGGGTCGGATCGCCGACGATCGCGTACTCGTACGGACCCTTCGGGTCGGCGCCGTCCTCGGTCCAGGCGACGACGTAGTTCGGGAAGTTGTTCTGGCCGGGTAGCTTCGGGACACCGTCGATCTGCACGTTCAGCGCGGCGTTGGTCGTGGGATCGAGTACGTAGGCCTTGCCGGTGACGCCGTCGGGCTGCCCGGTGAACGATGTGCACCGGTTGTCGACGCCGATCGTCGTCTTGTCGATGATCGTGTACGTGGCATGCGTGTCCTTGCCGCACCGCACACCGTAGGACGACGGGATCGTCGCGAGCTGCCACCACGTACCGATGTATCGCTGCGGGTCGAGTTTGGCGACCGGCGCGAGTGGCGCCGCGGAGGCCGGTGCGGCCACGGTGAACACCGTGCCGATGGCGACGAGGGCGGCGACGAGCGCGGTCAGGGACCGGGTCACACGGCGCTGGGGACGCATGCGGAACTCCTTCGGTTGGGGGTGCGCATGCGATTCGGGGCCGTGGGTGATCCGGATGGGGCAGGAGCGAGGTCGCGCGCGACCCCGACCCGACCGCACGGCCTCGGCGGAGGTCGCACCATCGGAGCGAGGTCGCGCGCGACCTCAGCCCGCCGACTGCCGGCTCAGAACCCGGCCTGATCCGGCCGCCAGGTGGCGACCGCCCAGATGACCAGCAGGTCGAGGACGATGATCAGGATCGCCCACAGCGGGTAGTAGGGCAGCCAGAGGAACTGCGCGATGATCGACAGCGAGGCGATGACGATCGCCGAGATCCGGGCCCAGCCGGCACCGACGGCGAGACCGCCGGCCACCACGATCGCGATGATGCCGACGATCAGGTGAATCCAGCCCCACGCGGTGAGGTCGAACTTGTACACGTACTGGGGTCCGGCGACGAACAGCTCGTCGTTCGCGATGGCCGAGATGCCCTGGAAGACGGCTGCCAATCCGGCCACGAAGAGGAGTGCGGCGGCGATGATGGCGACGCCGAACACGAACCCCTGTTTGTTCTGGTCCTTTTGCTCCTGATCGGGGAGGCTCATGACGGTGGTCCTTTCGATGTGCGCGTCGATCGGGACGATCGTGCAGGAACAGGGTAAATGGCGGATGTACGGGACGCGGCGATAGCGCGCCGAGTGGGTATAACAGTTCCGTCATGAAGCGCTATCGGTTCGAACATCGGCCCTGACCAGCCGATTTAGTGACGCACCGGTGGTGGGGGTAAGCTATCGCAGGCTACACACGGGGTGTGGCGCAGCTTGGTAGCGCGCTTCGTTCGGGACGAAGAGGTCGTGGGTTCGAATCCCGCCACCCCGACGCTTTGGTTGAGAAGCAGTAGACCCCCTCTGACCTGCGGTAGAGCAGGTGAGAGGGGGTCCTCGTCTTTCTGGGGACGCCAACTCCGAGTCGTCAGAGGTCACACCGGGGTCACAAGCTGCGGCGGTGCTGTCGGAGGCGTTCAGTACTGTTGTCGCGTGACTAGGTGGCAACGACTGTCTCGACGCGAAGCCGGGCTGGAACCCGACGGACCCTACGAAGGCGTCCCCGGCCACTTGCTGGCACCCTTGTCCCGGTGGGTGAAGGAGGCGTGCACGGAGTACGGGCAGAGCTACAACGAGAAACTCGTCCGTGTGTTGGGCGTGCGTCTTGAAGTTGCGGTTTCCAACCCGTGGTCAGCCCTGAAGGTTGTTGGTGTGCTCACCAAACAACAGGGTGAGGACTTGCTGGACGTGGTCGACTGCGTTCTGTGGGTCTGCGAACAGCAGCTTTTCGGGGTCGACTCACAGGGTCTGGAAGAGCTCCTCGACCAAGCCGGGTCGGTTTGGTGTGTCAGTGACGACGCGTCTGAGTTGCAACGCCGGGTCAGTGACGAACTCGCGGAGACGGTAAAGCTCGCGACGACGCCGGAAGACGAGGCGAGCAACGAACTCCGCTTGGCCTGGTCCAACGCGTACGGCCGAAACGGGAGCGCCTCGTACGCCTGGAGCCACGCCGTTAAGGCGCTGGAGGCGCTGCTACTGCAAGGGGTTTGTCCAAACCAGGCCAAGGGCAACCTCGGACACGTGGTGGGGGAACTCAAGAAGACCGAAGGGAACAAGTGGCGTTCAAGTTTCCCCGGCAAAGAGAAGGACCACTCGACGTTGGCGCTTGCCGCGACGCTTGAACTTGTGTGGCCAAACCCAGACCGTCACAGCGAGCCGAACCCGCAGCCACCGACAGAAGAAGAGGCACGTTCGGTCGTGGCGCTGACTGCCGCGTTGGTGCAGGCGCACCGCGAGACTGCGTTGGTCTACAAGGTTCCTTAGTTAGCTGTTGCCGAAAGGCTCTGTGTGCGTTGATGATCCAGGGCTTCGGCCACCTGTTTCGAGGTCGTCGGGGAACAACGAGGCGTAGGTGTCCCAGGGTGACCGCAACCGAGGCGTGACCCAGTAGCGTCTGCACGGCCTTGGCGTTCGCTCCGGCCGACACCGCGAGGCTGCGCGGCTGTGCCGCACAGGTCGTGCACGGTCGTTTCAGGGAAAGTGCGGTCTTCGGCGCGGCAGCGGTTCACGGCCGTGATGGCCGACCAGACCAGGCCGTGACCGCGCACCTCCGAGACCGAACGTGGTTACGCCAGACCCCCATTGACCGAACGCCGATACCCTGAAATGAGCCGAATATGTCATCTGACCTGCAACGTGAGGACGATTCCCTGACATGCCTGCTGTGTGGGGAGCCGCTTGCGACCGCGGTATCGACGTGGGTACTGCCCGGTCCGGGGTTGGAACGGCAGGCCAGCAAGAAAGTGGTGCTCCGACCGGTGCCGGGTGGCCGCGAAACGAGCCGCCTCGGGATAACCTCACCACTTGTGACAGACGATCAACCACAATGGCCTCCCATCCTTGCGAACCGCGGAGAGGAATGGATCGAAGGAACTGCGGCTGTCGTCGGTCTGGGTGGCATGGCCGCGGGGTTCTTCACCGGAGCTTTTCGATGGATACTTGCCCTCATTGCCGTCGCTGCCGCCGTACTCGGGGTCTGCATCGCCAGAGCCAGGCGGGAGAAGGCGATACTGGCTGAGCGCGCTGACAGAGCCGTGGCGGACGAGACTGATGCCCGGTGGCTACAGATCATCGAAGATCGCATCGGTGCACTGCTGCGGCTGATTCTGAAGGTCGTGAATACTGCCGACCCAGCAGCGCGTAGGGACCTTGCCTCGTCCGCCAGGACGGCAATCATTAGCCTCGCATCTGCGGATGCGATGGGGGTGCAGGGCGCTTCGGTGCGGATGAATCTCTTCAAGCTGGGCGATGATCACCAAATGCGGCCTGAGGCAATCGGCTCATCGGGCCGTTATGGGGTTCACCCCGTTTGGTGGACATCGGTTAAGCGGCCTGGTTGACCGCTTGGTGAATCATGTTGTGTTCGAATGATACTGGATCGATCTGCCCCAGCGCACTGTGCCGGCGCCGTCGATTGTAGACGGTGTCGATCCAGCGGCTGACCGCGGTGATGGCCTGCAGGTGATTCTCGAAGTGGCGGCGATCGTAGAACTCGGTCTTGAGTGTCGACCAGAAACTCTCCTGCTGGGCATTGTCCCAACACACCCCGGTGCGCCCCACGGAGAGCCGCAGATCCAGCTCGGTGGCCACCTCGGCCATCTGGGCCGAGGTGTATTGGCAGCCGCGATCCGCATGGAAGATAACGCCGTCTGTCGGCCCCGTCGCCGGATCCCGAAACGACACCGCGTTACGCACTGCGGTCTCGACCAGATCGGTGTGCAGACTGTCGGAGAACGCGTACCCGATGACCCGCCGCGAGCAGCCGTCGCGCACCGCACACAGATACAGCCACCCCTGATCAGTCGCCAGGTAGGTGATGTCCGACGTCCACACCGCGTTGAGCTCACCACGATCAAAACGACGCTCGACCAGATCCGGGATCGAGTGTGGGTTCTGGTCGGCGACCGTGGTCACCGGCCGCCAGCCACGTGGACTGATACCGGCAATACCGTTGTCGCGCATCAACTTTGCCACCGTCTTCTGCGAGACGATCTCGCCGTCGTCGCGCAGATCGGCCACGATCCGCGGGGCGCCGTTGACCCCGTCGGACGCATCATGGAACGCGACGATCTTCTCGCTGAGCGTCGCCCGTCGTGCCGCTCGTGGACCAGGCTCGCTGCCTTGACGGGCACGCCAGGCGTAGAACCCCGAGCGTGACACCCCCAGCAGCTGCACACAGCGACTCACTCCGTAGGTGGCCTTCTCCGCCTCGATCAACTCGAACGCCTCGGCAGGTTCGAGTTCTCGGCCGCGAAGAAGGGCTTGATATGTAGGTGATCGGCGAGTCGTCCCAGGGTATGGCGGTGCGGGGGTGGATGCTGTCGTCAGGCCATGTCGAGGGAGTTCAGATGGCT